>NZ_QTVP01000027.1:0-31480 GCF_003460645.1 Faecalibacterium sp. OF04-11AC
CGGCACTTGCGTGCCACCTCCCCGCCGGGGCGAGTCTTTCCTAGCAGGGGAGCCCTTGGCAGGCCGGGCCACGGCACCAGACCGCGAAAGTTTTGAAAATGCACAAAAGTGCGGGCCCTGTGACAGAGGGCAGAAAGGATGGAAGATGGAAAATGTTCGGATCCGGCTGTTCAAGGACAACAGCCGTTACAAGGGAGACCTGTTTGTGAGCGTCAACGGCGTGAACTATAAGATCCGCCGGGGCGTGGAAGTGGAGGTGCCGCCGGAGGTGGCCGAGGTGCTGGAGCACAGCCAGCAGCAGGACGAGCGCACCGCCGCCCGCATTGCAGCGGCGGAGATGAGTGACACTTGAGGAGGAAACCATGACCGTTGGAGAAGCACTGGCCCGGGCCGAGGAGCTCCGCCCGGGGTGCAAGATCACCGCCCGCACCCGGCAGCGCTGGCTGGTGGAGCTGGACGGGATGCTGCGGGAGAAATTTTTTAAAAACTGCCCCGAAGGCAGTTACGATGCCGTGGGCGCGGACCGGGCATGGAACGATCAATTGGCGGAGGACGCTGAACTGCTGGCCCCGGCCCCTTTTGATGCCCTCTACCCGCACTACCTCTGTGCCAGGATGGACGCCGCTCTGGGCGAGACGGCCCGCTATGCCGGGGAGCAGTCCCAATATAACGCGCTGGCCGCAGAGCTGGCCGTCTGGCTGAGGCAGCGGTACCCGCCCCGGGCCGGGGCGCGGTGGCGCTGGTGAAAGGAGGGACAGTACCTGTGACATTGGCAAACCGAAGCGGCATCCAGAACAGCCGTACCCTCCTGCGGGCCTTTGGCGGGCTGAACGAGACCTACGCCTGCTCGGAGGCGGAGTACAGCGCGGGCATCAATTTTTCGGCCCGGAATTTCCCGGCCCTGAGCACCCGGACGCCCCGCAGGAAGCTGCGAGAGGTGGAAAACCTGAACGGGATGTATCACCTCAACGGGCTGCTGACCGTCTGCGGAAAAAATCTGATCTACACGCCCGACGAAGCGGGTGCTGCGGCGGTGACGCTGGAAAACGCCGTGGCGGACAGCAAGAAAACGCTGGTGGGCATCGGGACAAAAATTCTGATCTTCCCGGACAAAGCAGCCTTTGACACGGCAGAGCGGACCCTCCAGCCGCTGGGGGCCGCGTGGAGCGGGGAACAGGTGGAGTTTGCCCCCTGCGACGCCGAGGGCAGGACCTATGAAGCGGAGGAATATGGCCGGACCGAGCCGGAACACCCGGCGGACGGAGCACTGTTCCTGAAAGTGGAGGACATCCGCCGCCCGTGGAGCAGCGACAGCACGCTGGAAATTTACAGCGCGGTGTCTGGCAACTGGTCGGCCATCCCGCTGGACTACTGCCGCGTCACGGCGGAGGGCATCGGGAAAGGGTTCCGGGCCTGGGATACCGTGACGGTGCAGGGCACCGCCGCAAAGCAGGGCGGCCAGTTTGAGGAACTGGACGGGGACCGCATCGTCTACGAGGTGCAGGAGGGCTGGCTGCGGGTGAAAGCAACGCCCGGCGGGGCGCATTTCTACGGGAAATTTGCCCAGAACGGCACCACCGCCAAGTGGACCAGCATTGATGGCAGCGAGGTGGCCGTGTACGCCGTGGAGGGCCCGGTGCAGGTGGAGCGGAAAATCCCCGACCTTGATTTTGTGACCGAGTGCGACAACCGGGTGTGGGGCTGCTCCAGCAAAGAAAACGTCATCTACGCCTGCAAGCTGGGCGACCCGACCAACTGGTTCTCCTACCGTGGCATTGCGGCGGACAGCTATGCCGTGACCGTGGGCAGTGACGGTCCCTTTACCGGGGCGGCTACCTGCATGGGGTACGCACTGTTCTTCAAGGAAAATGCCCTCCACAAGCTCTATGGCTCCAAGCCTCGGATTTTCAGCTCAGCTCTCTGCGCTGCCGGGGCGTGGCCCGGAATGCGGGCCGCAGCCTCTGCGTGCTGAATGAGACGCTCTATTATCTCTCGGCAGACGGGGTGATGGCGTGGGATGGAAGCCTGCCCACCAAGGTGTCCACGGCGCTGGATGCCGCCCGGCTCTCCAACGTGCAGCGGGCGCTGGGCGGAGCGCTGGACGGGCGGTATTACCTCTGTCTCTCCCGCGGCAGCGGGGAAGAAAACACGGCCCGGCTGCTGGTGTATGACACGGAGCGGGGGCTGTGGCAGGAGGAAGACCTCCGCGCGGAGGAGATGGCCGGTACGGGCGGGCAGCTCTACCTGTGGGACGGGCAGGCCCTCTGGGCCGCCGACCCCAGCCGGGAGCCGGACGGACAGAACACGGACGGCGTGGAGAGGAGCATCCCCTTTGCGCTGACCACCGGGGACATCGGGATGGACGCGCCGGAGGAGCAGTATCTCTCCCGGCTGACCCTGCGGCTGGACGCCGAAGTGCCCAGCCGACTGGAAGTGAGCGTCAGCTACGACGGCGGCCCCTGGGAGAAACTGGCGGAAAAGACCGTGGAGGCGAAGCGGCAGAGCATCGACCTGCCCTTTGTGCCCCGGCGGTGCGGCACGCTCCGGCTGCGTCTGGAAGGGGCGGGGCAGATCACCCTGCGCGGCCTGGCAAAGACGATGGCAAAAGCACAGGGCGGCATCTTCGCCGCCGGAAAGGAGGGCTGAACGATGGCAAGCATCACGGGGCTGGGAAAGATCGGCCTGCCCAGATTGAGCGAGAACATGGACCCGGACGACGCCCGGGCCCTGCGGAATTACCTGTACCAGATGCAGGAGCAATTGCAGTATGTGCTGAGCAACCTGGATACGGAGAATCTCTCCGAAGAGCTGCGCACCCGGCTGCAGAAGCTCCCCTAAGAAAGGATCAGAACAGATGAGCAAAAAGAAAGAAGAGCAGCTTGCACAGGCGCAAAAAACGGCCGAGGCGGCGCGGCAGGCGGCTGCCCCGCAGAGCGGTTACAGCACGGCAGACCTGAACAGCCGCTCCGACGTGCAGAACGCCCTGGCCGGGGCGGAGTACCGGCCCTCCCAGAACGTGACGGACGCGGCCAATGACCTGAAGCAGTGGCAGCAGAACCGCCCGGGGCAGTATCAGAGCGCTTATCAGGACAAGATGGACGAGCTGATGGATGCCCTGCTGGGGCGGGACAGTTTCCAGTACAGTTACGCACAGGACCCGCTCTACCGCCAGTACGCCCAGCTGTACACCCAGAACGCAGCCAACGCCAGCGCCGATGCCGCCGCGCAGGCGGCAGCCCTGACGGGCGGCTATGGCTCCAGCTATGCGGCCAGCGTGGCACAGCAGGCCTACCAGCAGCAGATCGGGGCCCTGAGTGAGGCCATCCCTACATTATATCGGCTGGCGCTGGATACCTACACGGGCGGCGGCGAGGAGCTGGTGACCAAGCTGGACCAGCTGGGTGCCCGGGAACAGAACGACCAGAACCTCTACAACAATGAGCTGGCCGATTATTACACCCAATTGCAGCAGAAAGGCGACGCCTACAACGCGGCCTATGCGCAGGACTACGGGCAGTATCAGGATTACCTGAACCGGCTGGACACCCTGTATGGCTACTATGCGGCGCAGGAGCAGCAGGCCGCCAGCCGGAAGCAGGAAAAATTCAACCGCACCATGAAAGTGCTGGGCTTCCTGGGCGATGTGGTCCAGCTGGCCATCACGGGCACCACGGGCCTGGGCACGCTGGCGGGCAATCTGGCCAACAGCCGCTATAACCGGGCGGCCAGTGAGCGGGCCTATGCGGACAGCCGGGCCGATACCGCCTGGGAGCAGCGGATGAAGGAGCTGCAGCGGCAGGACAGCCTGACCCAGCAGCAATATAAAAACGAGCTGGCCGAACGGGAGTATCAGGACACGCTGCGCCAGCAGCAGTTCAGCAACGATCTTGCCTCGGAGAAGCTGGACATTGCCAAGGGCGAGTGGGCGCTCAAGCAGTCGAAAGCGGCCCAGAGTGCCCGGCAGGCTAGTACGAATGCCAGCGCCAAGGCGGAGAGCGGTCTTTCCGGCAGCGGGCTGACGGCCGGGAAGAGCGGTGTTTCCAGCGGGACGCTGGTGCCTTACAGCGCGGCGCGCCTGCGCAGCCAGGGGCGGAGCGACAGCGCCATCCGGAACGAGCTGCTGAAAGAGGGGTACTCGAGTGAGGAAGTGAAGAGTATCATGAAGCAGATGAACAGCTGAATGTTTGTACTCTTTTGCGTGCCAAAAGAGTCACAGAAAGCACCGCTTTTTCGAGGCGCGGGCACGAATCAGGGGCTGCTCGCCCCTAATAACCCCAATGAAGTAGAAAAATCCCCAGAATCGGGCGGTGTGCCTGCGCACAGACGCTATTCCGATTTTGGGGATTTTTCGATTTGCGGCGCTGCCGCAGATTTTAGATGCATTTTATCTCGAGTCCCACTGGGCACCTGGTGCTGCCACGGTAGACATTCCTACTGGTCCAGGACCCGCGGGCTAACCAACAGCCTACTGGGCTGTTGGTTGCGGCTTGCAGCCGCCGCCCTGTTCGAGTCCCACTGGACACCTGGTGCTGCCACGGTAGACATTCCTACTGGTCTAGGACCCGCGGGCTAACCAACAGCCCGCCGGGCTGTTAGTTGCGGCTTGCAGCCGCCGCCCTGTTCGAGTCCCACTGGGCACCTGATGCTGCCACGGTAGACATTCCTACTGGTCTAGGACCCGCGGGCTAACCAACAGCCCGCTGGGCTGTTGGTTACGGCTTGCAGCCGCCGCCCTGTTCGAGTCCCACTGGACTTAAAGAAAAAATCCGCCGTTGCAAAAGCAACAGCGGATTTTTTGGTGGGGTGCCCAGTGGGACTCGAACCCACGGTCTCCAGATCCACAATCTGCGCGTTAACCGACTACGCTATGGGCACCATATCAATGCGCCCGAAGGGACTCGAACCCCCGGCCCACTGCTTAGAAGGCAGTTGCTCTATCCACCTGAGCTACGGGCGCACGTTGTTATCCCATTGGGTTCCTGTATGGCGGCAGTGTGTGTCGGCACACGCTGCGAGAAGTATAATACCATACTCGGGGGACCCTGTCAAGAACAAATTTGAAAATTCCCGTTTTTTCTTTTTCCGCGTTTCGCAGGGCCGGGAACTTACAACAGCCACATGCCCACGGCCCCCAGCCCGAAGCCCAGGGCAGCGCCAAAGAGAACGTCCGGCACCGAGTGCACCCCTACCAGTACCCGCAGTGCACAGATGAGCAGGGTGATGATGACCATAGCGACGCCCACTGCCGGGAAAAAGCGGAGCCAGGTCATGGCCAGCACGGCGGCACTCAGCGCGTGGCGGGAGGGGAACGAGTGGCCTTTGGTCTCCTTGGCCACCAGCGGCACAAAGCCGGGCTGCTCATAGGGGCGGGGGCGGTCCAGCCGGGCCCGCAGGGCCGTGCCGAACCAGAACGTGATGCCCGGCACGAGAATGGCCCGGGCGATCTGCTGCATAAAATCAAGGGCGGCGGCAGAGCCCACCTGCAGCAGGGCGAACCACTGCACATTCAAGATGACCAGCAGCACCGGGTAGCAGACGAACGGCACGGCCGGAAGCCAATGGTTGCAGAAGAGGACCAGCTGGCGCAGGGTGGGCCGGGCATCCAGCCCATCGCGTATTTTACGGTATTGTTCCGGGGTCATGGAACATCCCTCCCGAAAAAGAAATCAGAAACAGGTATCCAGATAGTTTTCCACATCAAAAGGCTCGGGTGTGGAATCCTTGCGCAGGTAGAGCGGGTGGTGCGGGTGGCCCTTTTTGCTCCGCTTGCCGAACGTGACCCACGGGATATCCCGCTCCCGGGTCAGGGCCACCATCTCCCGCATCAGGCCGGGCAGATAATCCCGCTTTTCGATCAGGGTACCCCAGGCGGCCCACATGGTGGGTTCCGTCTCGGCCAGTACCGCCCGCAGCCAGAGCAGATTTTCGTCACAGAGGGCGCGGTCCGGGGTCTTGTCCATATCGTTGGGGTCGGTGGCACGCTGGGGGTAAACGTTGAACATGATCCAGCTGTCGAACCCGTTGGCGGCGGCCAGCCGCTCCACGCTTTTCAGGGTGGGGTCCAGCGCGCCGGGCTGGGCGGTGCTGGGGTTGATGCCGATGCAGACCAGCGGGTGGCGGCCCACCCGGCCCAGCACAAAACGGTAGGGCTGGTAAGTATGGGGCTCGTAATACCAGACCCCGCCGGGATATTCGCCTGCTTCCAGTCTGGGCAGCTGCTGTGTATTCATATACTGGTACCTCTTTACTTCGATCGTTTCTCCTATCGTACCTGAAATTTTGCAAGAATTCAACACCTTTGCCGGAGAAAAGTTCCACAAAGCGGAATTTCATGGTATACTGTACCTGGGGCAGCGCGGGCAGACTGCAGCGCCCCGTTTCTCAGAAGAAATGATTGGAACTCGTTTTTGAAAAGGAGTCCTGCCGATGCTGGAAGATTACATAAACGCCCTGCGCGCGGGTCAGCGCGCTACCCGTGCCGCGCAGGCACGCGGTCAGTCGCCCTACCTGGCGGTACTGGACGATATTTTAAGAGGTGTCAACATTGTGGCACAGGAGCCGCTGGGGCTGGTGGACATCCCGGCCGAGAGCATTGTGGGCACCAAAACGGCGGGCCGCCACACGGCCTTTGCCCCCAATTTCATGCCGATCCTGGAAGTCGATAGCGAGTTTGCCCGCAAGTGGTCCAACCTCTGCGACGCCCATCTGGAAGAAGGCATCCGGAATCCCGTTACGGCTTACGAATACCTGAACAAATTCTATGTGGAAGAGGGCAACAAGCGGGTCTCGGTGCTCAAGTACTATGAGGCGGTCAAGATCCCCGGCACCGTGACCCGGCTGGTGCCGGAGCGGAACGAGACGCTGGAAAATAAGATCTACTATGAGTTCCTGGATTTTTACAAGCTCTCCAAGATCAACTATGTCCATTTCTCCCGGCTGGGCGGCTATGCCAAATTGCAGACGCTGGTCTGCAAGGCTACGGGCGAGAGCTGGACAGACGACGACCGGCTGAATTTCGCTTCCCTTTACACCATGTTCAGCCAGCAGTTCTATGCACTGGGCGGCTCGGCCCTTGGGCTGACGCCCGGCGATGCGCTGCTGGTGTACCTGGCGGTTTACCGCTACTCCGACGCCATTGAATCCACCCCTGCCCAGGTGCGGGAGAACCTCTCCAAGCTCTGGGATGAGATCAAGATCCTGACCCGGCCGCAGGCGGTGGAGCTGCAGCTGGAGCCCGCCACCAAGCAGGGCGCGGAACCGCTGCTCAGCAAGCTGAATATTTTCAGCCCGCGGCCCAGTGAGCTGCGGGTGGTGCTCCTGCACGAGCACAACGCCCAGACCAGTGCCTGGGTGCGGGGTCAGGATAAGGGCCGGGACGCGCTGCTCAAGGCGTTCCCGGGCCGGGTGCGTGTCAGCTGCCGGGAAAACGTCAACCCGGAGGTGGATGCGGAGCAGGTGCTGGAAGATGTGGCCCATGACAATGCCGACATCGTGTTTACCACCAGCGCCCGGATGCACCCCGCCTGCCTGAAAGTGGCGGCGCAGCACCCCAGCACCCGGTTTTTGAACTGTTCCCTCAACGCGCCCCACCCGCTGGTGCGCACCTATTACCCCCGCACCTATGAGGTAACGTATCTGCTGGGAATGCTGGCGGGCATCACCTCCCGCTCCGACCATGTGGGCTATGTGGCGGCAAACCCGGTCTACGGCGTGCCGGCGGCCATCAATGCCTTTGTGCAGGGGCTCAGGAGCGTCCGGCCAGAGGCAGAGTGGTCCTCCGCTGGGCCTGCCTGCCGGACCCGGCCCATCCGCTGGATTTCTCGGACCGGAAAGACATTGAAGTCTTCTATGCCCGGGATGACCGGGAGCCGGAGGGCACCCACCGGGACTACGGCCTCTGCCGCCGTCTGCCGGACGGCATCTTGCAGCCCATCGGCCTGCCGGAATGGCGGTGGGACACGTTCTTCATCGAGATCGTCCGCTCGGTGTTCGACGGCACCTGGAACAGCGCCAACGGCCGCGCCATCAACTACTGGTGGGGCATGAAGAGCGGCGCGGAGCAGATCAACTACAGCGCCGGGCAGAACAGCGGCACCATGCAGCTGCTGCGGCTGGTGGAAAAGCAGATCGCAAAGGACGATGTGCAGGTGTTCCCCAGCGAGGAGTACGCCCAGGGCCACCGCAAGCAGGGCGCTGCCACCGGCATTTACACTCCTCAGGAGCTGATGGAGATGGACTGGCTGGACGAGTGCGTGGAGGGCGAGATGCCCCGGTACGAAGCGCTGAATGTCAAGAGCCGGTTCCTGCTGGAAGTCAACGGGCTGGGCCGCTACAAGGACGCGCCGCGGTAAAAAAAGAAGAACGGAATGGAGCAGTGCGAAACGTGAAAATACTTGCAATTTCCGATGTCCCATCCAAAGCGTTGTGGGATTACTGCACCCGGGAGAAGCTGGCAGGCGTGGACATCATCCTCTCCTGCGGGGATCTGCCCAAGAAATATTTGGAGTATCTGACCAACTTTACCGCAGCCCCTATTTTGTATGTTCACGGCAACCACGATGGCAGCTATAAGGGCGATGAGCCCGGCGGCTGCATCTGCGTGGACGATGAAGTTTATATCTGGAAAGGGCTCCGCATCATGGGGCTGGGCGGGTGTATCCGGTATAACCGGGAGGATACCTACCAGTACACCGAAAAAGAGATGCGGCGCCGTGCCCGGAAACTCTGGTTCAAGGCCCACCGGGCGGGCGGCATCGACCTGCTGCTGACCCACGCCCCGGCCAAAGGCCTGAACGACGGCGACGACAAGGCCCACAAGGGGTTTGAGACGTTCAACGGCCTGCTGGAAGATTACCAGCCAAGTGGTTCGTGCACGGGCATGTGCACCTGAGCTACGACGCCAAACTCCCCCGCGTCTGCACCCATGGCCGGACGACGGTCATCAACGCCACAGAGCGGTACCTGTTTGAGATCCCCGATCCGGACCAGACCGCCCGGCGAAAATTCTTTTGGAAAAATCCGGCCTTTACGACCGAGAATTGAGGTATGAATCCCATGGAAAAACAACATGCGCTGCAGCGGCTGGAACAGCTGCAGAAAAAGCTCTACGCCATCCACTACGCCTGTTCGGCCATGAACCTGGATGCCGACACCGTGGCCCCGAAAAACACCTCAGAGGGCCGGGGCGTGGCGCTGGGCGTGCTGGCAGGCGAGGAGCAGCAGCTCATGATCTGCCCCGAGACCCGAGCCCTGCTGGATGAGCTGGACCGCCAAAAGGACGAGCTGGATCTTCTCCACCGCCGCGAGGTGGAGGAGCTGCGCCGCCGCTGTGACCAGCTGACCCGCATCCCTGCCGAAGAGTATATCGCCTACAGTGAGCTGGTGAACAAAGCGGGAGATGTCTGGCACAAGGCAAAAGAAAAAGATGACTTTGCAATGTTCTGCCCCCTGCTGCAGGAGCTGGTAGAGTATAACCGCAAATTTGCCGCCTATTACGACAGCACCAGAGCCCCCTATGATGCCCTCCTGAACGAGTACGAGCGGGGCGTGGATACCAAAATGCTGGACGAATTTTTTGCCACTCTGCGCCAGACCATTGTGCCGCTGCTACAGAAGATTGCCCGGAAGCCCCAGATCGACGACAGCTTCCTGCACAACTATTATCCGGTGGACAAGCAGAAAGCCTTTGCGGATTATCTGATGCAGGTCATGGGGCTGGACCGGGGCCACTGCGGCCTGGGCGAGACGGAGCATCCGTTCACGCTGGAATTCAACAACAAGGACGTCCGCATTACCACGAACTACGACACCCGCAATGTGGCGTCCTCCATGTACTCTGTCCTGCACGAGGGCGGCCATGCCCTGTATGAGCTGGGCATCCGGGACGACTTGCAGTATACCTGCCTGGCAGGCGGCGTCTCCATGGGCGTGCACGAGAGCCAGTCCCGCTTCTATGAAAATCTGGTGGGCCGCTCCCGGGGCTTCATCGAGGCCATCTACCCCACGGTGCAACAATTCTTCCCGGAGCAGCTGGGCGGCGTGAGCGCCGAGCAGTTCTACCGGGCGGTCAACAAGGCCCAGCCCAGCCTCGTCCGCACCGAGTCCGACGAGCTGACCTACTGCCTGCACGTCATGGTGCGGTATGAGATCGAAAAGCAGCTCATCGGCGGCACGCTGGAAGCCAAGGATGTCCCGGCGGAATGGGCGAAGCTCTACAAAGAATATCTCGGCATCGACGTCCCCAACGACCGGGACGGCTGCCTGCAGGACAGCCACTGGTCCAGCGGCGCGTTCGGCTACTTTCCCTCCTACGCGCTGGGCAACGCCTATGGTGCCCAGATGCTCCACAACATGAAGCAGGACGTGGATGTGGAGGACAGCATCGCAAAGGGCGAGCTGGCCCCCATCACAGCCTGGCTGCACGAGAAAGTGCACCAGTACGGCGGGCTGTATGTCCCGGCGGATGTGGTCAAGAACGCCTGCGGCACCTTTGACCCGCACTACTACACCGACTACCTGACCCGGAAATTCAGTGAGCTGTACGGCCTGTAACACCCGGAAATAACAAAAAAGACTGCGGCAGAGGGAATGACCTTTCTGCGGCAGTCTTTTTTGCTTCCTATTTTCTTGGGGCTGGGGGAGTATGAGAGGAGTCATCGCAGGGAAAATTACAGCTCCAGTTTGCCGGAAACTTTGTTGATGACGTAGTAAGCAGCGCCCTCTTCGGGTTTGACGTAAACCTTGCAGGACTGGACGCCCACTTTGTGGGTGGTGCGGTAATCGGCCTTGGCGCGCTCGACCACATCGGTGATGTTGTACTGGTTTCCGCCGTACTCCACATAGACCTCGGGAGTAAGGGGAGGACGGCCGCGGCGCGCAGGGGTGCCGGAAGCTTTGCGGGTCTTCGGCTCCGAGGCGGGCACTTCAGCAGCCGGTGCTGCAGGAACAGCAGTCTTTTTCTCGGACATATCTTCTACCTTCTTTCGTAAAAATGCATGTTCGTGGGAACGGTTCGGATGACTCCGGAAAACTTAGGTGCGATGTTCCAATCTTTTTTGGAAACACTTGCTTATATAATAAAATTTTGTGCGTCATTTGTAAAGCGTTTTTTCAAAAATCCGGTCCAATTTCGCAAAGAAACGGCCCGGCAAACTCATTTTTGCAGAAATTACGCCCTTACGGCTGAAAATAAGGGCTGCAACGGGCGAAAAAACAGTACCGCCCCGGCGGATCGCGGCAGCAAAACACCGGGGCGGTTACAGGAAAGTTTATCGGCCGCAGAGTGCCTCCGCCCGCTGGACCACGGGCAGGAGCAGGTCTTCGTCCCAGTCCTCGGCCAGCACAAACAGGTCCTGGTCGATCACTTCCTGGGCGGCGGCGTCCGGGCGGCCCTGTGCCAGCAGAAACACGCACCGCAGCATCCGCAGCTTCAAAGCCCGGATGGTTTCCGGGGCTGCCCACAGCCGGGCCAGGTCGTAATCATCGGTATTGCCGCAGCGCATGGTGCAGGTGGCGCAGTTGGGGGCTACCCGGTGCTTTTCGGTCTCCACGATCCGGGTCATCCGGGCCAATGCTTCCTCGGTAGCGTCGGCGTTCGCCGCCTGCCGCAGCCCGGCGGCAAGGACGCGGTCGGTGTCTTCGGTCTTGGGCTCGTTGACCGTGGAGCGGGCAAGCCCCACAAGGGCCCCCAGCAGCACATCCCGCTGACGCTGTGCCGGGGTGCAAGGGGCAGAAAGAATGGGTTCCATAGTGTTTCTCCTTTTGGATGGATCGTTTGGGTTAAGAATACACGATTTGAAGGAAAAATGGAAGAATCAGTTTTAAAGCTTCCCTGCGACGCAAAAAGAAAACCGGACTTTGAAGCAATGGAACGGTATATCAAGGCACTACCATATGCAGACCGAATCGATGAAAAGAAAGAATGAGGAGATTGCTTGATGCGATGAAAACTCAGCAATCCAATAAAGCGCGGGCTTTGGATTGGATCGCTGCTTCCAGAAGATGCAGGCGCTGAGAACTCAGGTTATATCGGGGATGCTTTTTAAAGTGGAAATTCAGCAGATGCCGAAGAGCCTCTCGTTGCTTGGCTTCCATGACATGGCGGGCAACTTCATCAAAATCAGCATAAAGCGCAGGAGATAATGTCTTTTCCTGCTGGGGAATGTTTGCAAGGTCGGAATCCAATGCAGAGCAATACAAAGATAAGCCATTGTCAAAGATGGGGGCAGGCTGAAGAAGTTTGTTCGTGTGACTATCTACCAGAAAACCGAAATTTCCAAGATGTCTGTCTGTATTGCGGATCACGGCATCAAATACCAGCATGTCAGAAAGGCTTTCTTTCCAGCCATGGCGGTCATACCAGGCGATGATCTCTGTAATACGGGAAGTATCAATTAAAGTGGAAGCGGGGATAAAAGAAATCTCTTTGCGGGTAAAGAGTTTACAGGTGGAGCAAAGCTGACCTTTCCACATGGAAAGACTGTAATAGATATGGTCGAGCCCCATGGCGGCTGCAACCTGAGCGGAATAGAATTCGGAAAAAGGCTCTTTCCCGGTATTGGCAAAACCGCTTGTACCGCCCTTATAAAGGTAAATTTCACCTTTCACCCTGCGCCAGGCTTTTGGAAGCATCCCGTTTGTTGTAAACTCAGGAGAAGAACGAAACTTTGAAAGCGGGGAACTGCCATAGCCGGTAAAAGCAATTTGCGATAAAACCTGGCTGAAACGATTGTCAAACAGGTTGACCTGCTGAAAAGTTTTTTTATCATCGGGGGTCGTGACCCAATAGCAGTCGATCAGAGAAAGACCTTTGCAGACTGACAAAATTCCGATGAAATCATTCTCGCTCAGACCGTTTTTGGAGAGAAAATTTTGAACATAAGCCCGATTGGCAGGAATGGTGCGATGCCGGAGCCAACGCTCTAAAGATGAATCGGTGGCTTCCATGCCAAGAGGAAGCCTGGCTCTTTTGGATGGATCAAAAGAGGTGATATGGACCTCTGTGCCGTTTAACGTCCGATGAGCTGTAAAAGAGAGCAGGATATCATCAAACAGCTTCAATACAAATTCCATAATCGCTGTTCTCCAATCTGTACGGTGATGAATGTTTCTGAATCTATTGTAGCTTTTTTGCGAAGCAGAAACAAGAGAGAACAAAAGAAAAGGGGAATCCTTTTCTTGGATGGGATACGAGACACTCCCTCGTTTCCTTTTGCGCAAAAATGTGGTATACTCTGTTATCGGAAAAATTCGTGCAGGGGAAATTCCCTGCCGTGAAAGAGGTAGGATATGAAAGCACACATTGCACGCAACCAGAACGCCGGGGTGCCGCTGGCGCTGGGGTGGAATCTCTCGGCGGCAGACCGGGGGATTCTGGAGGGGATGGCACCGGCCTTTGGAATGAAACTGCTGCTCGTCTCGCCTGCCGACGCGGGCAAGACCGTGGCCCAGCTGCTGGGCGAGGTGGAGACGAAAGCGGCCCGCACGCTGGTGCTGGAGCCGGGTGCGTACCCGCCCGCGCTGGTGCTGGCAAACTTCAAGGAAAAAGATGTGGACACCCTGCTGGACCTGATGAAGCAGGCCAAGGTGAATATCCCGCTCAAGGCCATCGTGACGCCCAGCAATAAAAACTGGGTCTTCGGCGACCTGTTGGCCCACCTGCAGGAAGAGCACACTGCCTTTACCGCGGCGGCAAAGGAGCAGGCATGAGCATCCGCGAGAAACTGAAACAATGGAAGCGCTTTGCCGCCGGAGCGACGGCTGCGGCGCTCTGTGCAGGGCTTCTGGCAGGCTGCACGGGAAAGAACCCGGCAGGCTCTTCGGACGGCACAGCGGCGCAGGAGGGGCCTCAGCGCTACTCCACCATCTTTTATGATGCCTTTGACACGGTGACCCAGGTCATTGCCTACTGCGACAGCGAGGAAGAGTTTACCCGGCAGATGGACGCCCTCCACGCCGACCTGCTGGAGTATCACCAGCTCTATGATATCTACAACGACTACGACGGCGTGACCAACATCAAGACCATCAACGACAACGCGGGCACTGCCCCGGTGCAGGTGGACGATAAAATCCTGGGGATGCTGGAGCTGGCCCGGCAGATGTACAATACCACTGACGGCAAGCTGAACATTGCCATGGGCAGCGTGCTCCGCATCTGGCACGATTACCGGGAGGCCGCCGGGCAGACCGAGACCGACGCGGACAACAAGCTGCCCAGCCAGGAAGAGCTGGACGCCGCCGCCCGGCACTGCGACATCAACGACCTGGTCATTGACGAGGAGGCTAAGACCGTCTACCTCGCGGACCCGGAAATGTCGCTGGATGTGGGCAGCGTGGGCAAGGGCTACGCCGTGGAAATGGTGGCCCAGGCCGCACAGGCCCGGGGCCTGACCAGCGCCCTCATCAGCGTGGGGGGCAACCTGCGGGCCATCGGTGTCAAGCCGGACGGCAGCCAGTGGTCCGGCGGCGTGGAGAACCCGTGGAACGCCTCGGAGTTTTATACCTCCGATTCCTCCTATGTGGCGGCGGTGAACATGAGCGATATGGCGCTTGTGACCAGCGGCGACTACCAGCGGTATTACGTCGTGGACGGCGTGCGCTACCACCATCTGATCGACCCGGCCACCCTCTGGCCCGCCGCTTACTTCAACGGCGTCAGCGTGCTGGCCCCGGACTCCGGCGTGGCCGACTGCCTGACCACCGGCCTGTTCTGTATGCCGCTGGAAGAGGGCCAGAAGATCGTGGAAAGCCTCGACGGCGTGGAAGCCCTCTGGTGCACCACCGATGGACAGCTTGTGACGTCCAGCGGGTGGAGCAGCCACGAGAAAAAGTAACAGAAAGCGAAAGTCCCCTCTTCGTCACGGTTCTTGCTCCAATGACGAAGAGGGGACTTTTGTATACTACATATCAAGAATATTTCCGCGCGTTCCCTCTTCCATGCAGGCATACCTTGCCATTAGGACAGCCCCGCCGGTTACGAGTGCGGCGACAAGCTCCACCACCCAGACAGATGCCACTGCACTGAGCAGAACGGAAAGCGAGTCGATGACAAAGTGGAACAGGTAGGCCCGCACCAGCTCCATGGGGGACTTTTTGCGGATGGACTGGAACACCAGAATCGACAGGCTCAGATGGAGCACCACCGCAATGATCCGCTCTACGCCGCCTGCAAAAAACGTCAAGCTCGATGTCGTCCACAGCGCCGAAAGAGCCGCTGCCGTGTCTGCCGCCTTCTCTGCGTCAAGAGTCGCCAGCTGTGCAGACATGGCGCCGGAATTTATCATCACGGCACCTGCGATGTTGCTGATAGATGCCACGCCGCACAGAAGTATTGCCTCCACGCCGCCGTGTCCGGCACCATACATAAAGACATTCGGAAAATCCATCGGCTTCACCAGAAACCTCATGGCGATGTAACGACCGGTCTCTTCAAAAAGAGCTGCCATCAGGCCGCCATAGACTGCGTATAGGATCACGTTTCCGGTCAGCGCTTCTCCGGCCAGCTGGAACACGATGCGATGGATGGCAGCTTCCAGCATCAGCACCATCACGAAGAAAACGCCGCACCCGATAAAGAACGGTGCAGCCTTCGCACCCAGCTTCTTCTTTGCGTAAACAAAGAGGCCTATGGGAAGTGCGAAGGAGACGACAAGGGAAAACACCATGCCTGCGATGCTTGCCCCGGGTACCATACTTACTGTCATAGTCATCCTCCCTGCCGATATACCATCGGCGTTTTTTGCAAGGCCTGCCCACGGAGGGGAGCAGGGTCATTCAATATCCAGCTCCGGCGGCAGGTCGATCTGATCGGAGACGTACCGGCCGTTCTTTTTGCGCTGACGCACACACTCGGTGAGGAGATACTCGATCTGCCCGTTCACCGAGCGGAAATCGTCCTCAGCCCATGCGGCAAGGGCCTCGTAGAGCTTTGCGTTCAGGCGCAGGGGGATCTGCTTTTTGGGCTCTGCCATCAGTACAGGCTGCCGCTGTTCACGATGGGCTGTGCGTCCCGGTTGCCGCAGAGCACCACCAGCAGGTTGGAGACCATGGCCGCTTTCCGTTCGTCATCCAACTCCACCACTTTGTTTTCGCTCAGCCGGTCCAGTGCCATCTCCACCATGCCCACGGCGCCGTCCACGATCATCTTGCGGGCGTCGATGATGGCGCTGGCCTGCTGGCGCTGGAGCATCACGGCCGCGATCTCCGGCGCATAGGCCAGATAGGTGATCCGGGCCTCCACCACCTCGATGCCTGCCTCAGCCACGTTTTTCTGGATCTCGTCCCGGATGCGGGCCGCCACCACCTCCGAGGAGCCCCGCAGGCTGCCCTCGTCGGCCACGCCGTCTCCGGTGGTGTCCACGTTGGGGGCCACATCGTAGGGGTACACCCGCACCACGTTCCGCAGGGCGCTGTCACACTGGAGGGAGAGGTACTCCTTGTAGTTGTCCACATTGAACACCGCCTTGGCCGTGTCGGTGACCCGCCAGATCACGGCGATGCCGATCTCCACCGGGTTGCCCAGACAGTCGTTGATCTTCTGCCGGGAGTTGTTCAGGGTCATCATCTTCAGGGAGATCTTTTTGCTTACGCTGCTTGAGGCGAGCTGGCTGTTCTGGCCGCTGACGCTCAGCAGGGCGGCTGCGCCGCTCTCCTTGCTGGTCACGTCCCCGCTCTGGCTCAGCCGGGTGCCTGCGGCAGGGTTGACGGCGGCGCAGAAAGGGTTTACCCAGTAAAAGCCCTGGCCCTTCAGGGTGCCCACATAATCGCCAAAGAGGGTAAGTACCAGCGCCTCCTGGGGCTTGAGTACCTTCAGGCCGCAGAACAGAAAAATGCCTGCGATCCAATAGGCAATGGACAAAATCAGCAGCGGGATGCCCAGAAGCAGCCGGTCGTCCTCCAGCAGCAGGACGCTGGAAACGAACAGGGCAATGGAGGCCACATAGCCCAGCAGGGTGAGCAGCAGTGCCGCCATGCCGTTTTTGCGGGCGTTCAAAATTTTCTCTTCCATAACAGTTCCCTCCTTATGGGGTCGGAAGCGTTTCTTTTCGATATCAAAATCATATCACTTTGCCGCACCGTTGTCAAGAGAGGGACGCAAAAAAGGGCCCGCCCCGCCGCAGGTGCGGCAAGGGCAGGCCCTCTTGTCTGGAAAATGTGGAAACGCTGCCGGATAAAACGGGAAAGGAGCGTCAGCGTTTGTATTTGGCCGCGGTCTGCAAACGCTGCATAGCGCGGTCAAGGGCGATCTTGGTCTGGTAATACTCGTGCATGCTCTGCTTGTGCTGCAGGCGCTCGGCGGCGCGGATGCGGGCCGCCTCGGCACGGTTGCGGTCGATGTCCTCGGGGCGCTCGGCGCTGTCCACCAGGAGCAGCACGAACGTGGGGGTCACTTCGGCAATGCCGTCGCCCACCAGCACCTCATGCTCCTCGCCGTTGACGGTGAAGTGCATCAGCCCCATGTGGAGGGCCACCAGAACCGGGTTGTGCCCGGCCTGCACGCCGTACACGCCGTCACTGGTGGGCAGGGTCAGGCTTTCGCAGTCGCCTGATAGAACTCGCCGCTGGAGGCCGTGATGTTCAGGATGAACTTGTCCATCAGACGGCACCGCCCTTTTCCTCGGCCAGCTTGTCGGCATACTTCTTCTTGGCATCGTCGAGGGTGCCCACGTTGAAGAATGCCCACTCGGGGATGTCGTCGCACTCGCCGTCCACGATGGCGGCAAAGCCCTTGACGGTCTCGGCCAGCGGGACATACTTGCCGGGCAGGCCGGTGAAGTTCTCAGCCACCGAGAACGGCTGGGAGAGGAACTTTTGCAGCTTGCGGGCACGGGTGACGGTGAGCTTGTCTTCCTCGCCCAGCTCGTCCATGCCCAGGATGGCGATGATGTCCTGCAGCTCCTGATAGCGCTGCAGGGTGGCCTGCACCTTGCGGGCCACGCGGTAATGCTCCTCGCCCACGATATCGGCTTCCAGAATACGGGAGGTGGAAGCCAGCGGATCCACGGCGGGGTAGATGCCCTGCTCCACGATCTTACGGCTCAGGACGGTGGTGGCGTCCAGATGTGCGAACGTGGTGGCGGGAGCCGGGTCAGTCAGGTCGTCGGCGGGGACGTAGACGGCCTGCACCGAGGTGATGGAGCCGTCGCGGGTGGAGGTGATGCGCTCCTGCAGGGCACCCAGCTCATTGGCCAGCGTAGGCTGGTAGCCAACGGCGGAGGGCATACGGCCCATCAGAGCGGAGACCTCGGAGCCTGCCTGCACGAAACGGAAGATGTTATCAATGAAGAGCAGCACGTCTTTATGTGTCTCTTCACGGAAGTACTCCGCCATGGTCAGGCCGGTCTCAGCCACGCGCATACGGGCTCCTGGGGGCTCGTTCATCTGACCAAAGACCAGCGCGGTCTTGTTCAGAACACCGGAGGCGTTCATCTCGCCCCAGAGGTCACAGCCCTCACGGGAGCGCTCGCCGACACCGGTAAAGATGGAGTAGCCGCCGTGCTCGGTGGCCACGTTGTGGATCAGCTCCTGGATCAGGACGGTCTTGCCGACACCGGCACCGCCAAACAGGCCGATCTTGCCGCCCTTGGCATAGGGGGCCAGCAGGTCGATGACCTTGATGCCCGTTTCCAGGATCTCAGTTGCAGGTTTCTGCTCAGCAAAGCTGGGGGGCCTTGCGGTGGATGGGCCAGTGCGGCACATCGTCCACCGGGCCCTTGCCGTCGATGGGGCGGCCCAGGGGGTCGAACATGCGGCCCAGCGTGGCCTCGCCCACGGGGGCGGTCAGGCCGTGACCCGTTGCGTTCACGGTCATGCCCTTGCCCAGACCCTCGCTGGCAGAAAGCATGATGCAGCGCACGGTAGTCTCATTGACATGCTGCGCCACTTCCATGGTGCGCTCGGTGCCCTCAGCGGACACGGTGAGCGCTTCCTGCAGGGCAGGCAGCTTGCCCGCGGTGAACTGCACGTCCACCACAGGGCCCGCTACGCGGATAATAGTTCCCTGTATCATACGTTTTGCCTCTTGTAATCATTGTGTGAAACCTCTCAGTCTCGCATTCGCTCGCCAGCTCCCCTGCTAGGGGAAGTGGCATCGCGTTAGCGATGACGGAGCGGTTATTCTGAACTCTGTACTGCTGCCGCGCCGCCGATGATCTCGGTGATCTCCTGGGTGATGGAGCCCTGCCGGGTGCGGTTGTACTCCAATTGCAGGTCGTGGATCATCTCGGTGGCGCTCTTGGTGGCGGAATCCATGGCGGTCATGCGGGCGCTCTGCTCGGCGCAGAAGCTCTCGGTCATGGCACCAAAGATCATGCCGTGCATGTAGATGGGGGCCGTCTGCTCGAACACCGTCCAGGCGTCGGGGAACATCTCCACATCGCCTTTGGGGTCGCCCAGACCCTTGGGGGCGGGCTGAAGATGGTCTCGATCCAGCGGCAGCAGCCGCACCATGACGGGCTCACTGGTCAGGGCATTCTGGATCTTGGTGTAGATCAGGTAGATCTCATCCAGATTGCCTGCCTTGAAATCGTCGATGGCATCCACGGTGATGTCACGGGCCCGCTGCAGAGAGGGGGCGGTGGCACTGTACTGGAACTCTTCCACAAGGCGGGGGTCTTTGTGCAGCAGGGCACGATAACCGACCTGGCCGATGACGTAGAACTTGGCGTTGGGGTCATCGCCTGCCTGTGCCTTGAGGAACTTGAGCGTGTTCTGATTGAATGCGCCCGCCATGCCTTTATCTGCCGTCAGCACAACATAAGCGCGCTTGGGAGCAGGAACATCGCGGACATGGAAGAACGGGTGCACCGGCTCCTCCGGCAGGTGGGGGACCACACGGGAGATGGTGTCCCGCATCCGGGTGAAGTAGGGCAGCACGTTCTGGTAATTCTTGCGCGCCTTGCGGAGCTTGGAGGACGAGATGAGATACATCGCGTTGGTGATCTTCATGGTGTCCTGGATGCTCTCGATGCGCTCTTTCAGCAGCTTAGTGGACGGCATGGCTGTCGCCTCCCACGAATGCGTTCCAGGCGTTCAGGATGGCATCTACCTGCTCCGGGGTGATCTTGCCCGTGGCGGTGATGGCGTCCATGGTGCCCGAGACGTCGGCGCGGAACTGCCGCACAAAAGCGGTGGTCTTGGCGCGCTGTTCGGTGGTGGGGAGAGAATCCAGCATTCCGTGGGAAGCCAGCGTCAGGATGACGACCTGCTCGGCGTCGGACTTGGGCTGGTACAGCGGCTGCTTGAGCATTTCCATCAGGGCCTTGCCGTGCTCCAGCTGGCGGCGGGTCTCGGCGTCCAGATCAGAGCTGAACTGGGCGAAAGACTCCATATCCTTGTACTGGGCCAGCTCGATGCGGAGGTTGGCGTTGGCTTTCTTCATGGCCTTGGTCTGTGCCGCGCCGCCCACACGGGAGACGGACAGGCCGACATTGACAGCCGGGCGGTTGCCTGCGTTGAACAGGGCGCTCTCGAGGAAGATCTGGCCATCGGTGATGGAGATGACGTTGGTGGGGATGTAAGCGGAGACATCGCCTGCCTGGGTCTCGACGATGGGCAGGGCGGTGATGGAACCGCCGCCCAGGTCATCCCGCATCCGGCAGGAGCGCTCCAGCAGACGGGAGTGCAGATAGAAGACATCGCCGGGGTAAGCCTCACGGCCGGGGGAGCGCCGCAGCAGCAGGGAGATGGCACGGTAGGCCACCGCGTGTTTGGAAAGGTCATCGTAAACGATGAGGACGCTCTTGCCCTGTGCCATAAAATACTCGGCCAGAGCCGTGCCGGCATAGGGGGCAATGTACTGCAGCGGGGCGCTGTCGGAAGCGGTGGCCGCCACGATGGTGGTGTAATCCATGGCACCGTGCTTCTTCAGGTCTCCTGCCACGCGGGCAATGGAAGAAGCTTTCTGGCCGATGGCGACGTAAATGCAGAGCACGCCGGTGTCTTTCTGGTTCAGGATGGCATCGGTGGCAATGGAAGTCTTGCCGGTCTGGCGGTCGCCGATGATCAGCTCACGCTGGCCGCGGCCGATGGGGAACATGGAGTCGATGGCCAGGATGCCGGTGTGGAGCGGGGTATCCACGCTCTGTCGTTCCAGAATGCCGGGGGCCTGCTTCTCAATGGGGTTGTAGCCCACGGATTCGATGGGGCCTTTGCCGTCGATGGGCTCGCCCAGCGGGTCGATGACACGGCCCAGGAACGCGTCGCCCACCGGGATGCCCGCGCGCTTGCCGCTGCGGGTGACGAGGGTGCCCACGCCGACGCTCTCCGCGCCGTCGAAGAGCATGACGCCCAGCTTGCCGGGGTCCACGCTCTCCACCATGCCCTTGGCGCCGTTCTCAAAGGTGACGATCTCGCCGTAGACCGCGCGATCCATGCCATCCACCTGGACGATGCCGTCGGCGGAGGCGATGACCACGCCGCCCTCTGCACTGGTGGCAGCGGGCTTGTAGTCCTCAACACGGGTCTTGAGGGTGGCCAGCGAGGGCTTGCCCTCCATCATCTGGTCGAGGGCGTGGCGGCCGGAGTTGTCGAACACCCGGTCGCCGATCTGCAGCACATAGCCGGAGAGCAGGCTCTCGTCCACGGTGATATTCAGCAGCACCTCGGTGGCGTCATAGAGCTTTTTGACCTCGGCTTTGATGCGGGCGATGTCGTCCTCGCGGGGCTGGCGGGCAGCCCGCAGGTCGGCCTTGACGATCCGGTTGGCGGAGAAGAACTCGCGGCTGAACTCAGTTGCCATCGTCCACACCTGCTTTCTGTAACAGATCGTCCAGCAGCCGCGCGTCGTCCTGCTGGGTCAGGTTGCGGGCCAGCAGCTTCTCGCACATCTCACGGGCCAGAGCCGTGGTCTGGGCGTCGGCCTCACGCAGCTTGTGCTGGCGCTCGGCCTCGGCGTTCCGCTTGCCCTCAGCCACAATGGCGTCGGCCTGCTTCTGGGCATCCGCCAGGAGCTGCTGCTTCTCTTTTTCGGCCTGCTCTTCATAGGCCGTGCGGCGGGCAGCCGCCTCCGCGTCCACATTGCGCAGCTTGTCCTGCGCGGTGTTCAGAGCTGTCGCAGCCTCTTTTTTGGAGGTCTCAGCGGCAGCCAGAGCGTCGTCTACCTGCTTCTGGCGCTGCGCAATGATGTTCATGACAGGCTTGTACAGGAACTTGCGGAGCAGCAAAAACAGCACCAGAACGTTGACGACTGTATACAAAAGGTTCAGATTCAGTGTCAGCATTCGTCATGCCTCCGTGATCAACCCAGGAACAGGATGATGATCAGAGCAACGACGAAGCCGAAAATTGCAGTACCTTCTGCCAGAGCGGCGCCCAGCAGCAGGTTGGTCTGAATTTTACTAGAGGCCTCCGGCTGGCGGGAGATGGCCTCCGTTGCCTTACCGGTTGCAATGCCGATGCCAATGCCGCCGCCAATACCAGTCAGCGCTGCAATGCCAGCGCCCAGAGCTACCAATCCGTTCATAATAAATATCTCCTTTGTAAATGCGAAATGCGTAAAACCTCTCAGTCCGCTTCGCGTCCAGCCGCCCCCTTTCGGCACTTTCGTGCCACCTCCCCGGCGGGAGTCTTTCCTAACAGGGGAGCCCTTGGCAGGATGGTTCAATTCCTGCTGGAGGAAACGGGCCCGATTTTCCGGCAGGGCGTGGGCCCTGCGCTCTCGGGTGAAATCATTCTTCGTCTCCGATATTCTCTTTCATAAACAGGGAAGTCAGGAAGACGAACACATAGGTCTGAATCAGGCCGTCGAACAGGTCAAAGTACAGGCTGAACACAGCCGGCACAAAGACAGGCACCACCTGCTTGATGAGCTCCATGATGACGAACGCGCCCAGCACGTTGCCGAACAGTCGCATACACAGGCTGGTGGGCCGAATGGCGATCTCCAGAATGTTCATGGGGGTCATGATGGCGGTAGGAGCTGTCAGGCTCTTGAGGAAGCCGACCCCGCCGCGCGCGTGGATCCCGGCATACTCGATGAGGCAGATGCTCATTAAGGCCAGGGCGGCGGTGACATTCAGGTCCTTTGTGGGGGGCTTGATGCCAAACACGCCAATGAGGTTGGAGCAGGCGATGTAGAGCGCTACCGAGATGAGGTAGGGCACATACCGCTTGCCTTTTTCACCCAGCAAGCCCACGAAGAAGTCGTTGATGAACGTCACGACGGTCTCCAGGATGGCCTGCCGCTTGGTGATGTGGTCTACCCGGAGGTTCCGGGTGAGGAGAATGGAGCTGATGACGAGGAACGCCATGATGCCCCAGCTGACTACCACCGACTCCGGGATCTGCAGGCCGCCGATGGAGATCATTTCCACGTTCAGCTCTTCTTTCAGAGCTGCCGTCAATGCGTTCATCGTGCTGCCTCCTTCCGCCGGGTCGAGGTCAGAGGTTGAGAGATTGAATCCAATACCGTTTTCACTCGATCTCCTTTCCGTAACATTTTGAAATTGAGAAAAGCACTGTTCTACGAGAAAAAGAAAGGAGGTGGCCGGAAACTCCGCTGCACGCCCTCCTTTGCTGTGTTCTCTTTGCCTGCTTTTTTCGTCTGGTATCATAGCACGAAAGGCGCGGATTGATAAGTCCTCTTGCGAAGTTTCTACTTTTTGTTATATTCCGTACCGAAATGGATGAATATTTGTTGCTGATTTGCACAAGAAAGCAGCTTGTAACATGTGACAAGTGCACAAAATCTTAACTGAATTTTAACTGTTTAAGGGAGATGACCAGGCAAATTGTCGAAAAAATCCATACAGTATATATTGCTGGTATATCCGATATATAAAATTTATATGACTTATCCGGCGCTCAAGCGGCTTGATTTTTCTTCAGAGATGTCCACCCTGTATGGCCGCGATACTTATTTAGTAGAGTGAAAAGCTCAGGCGGCGGGGTTCTCGGCCTTGCCGCGGCGGAACACCAGCCGGAAGATGAACCGGGAGAGCGGGCCACAGTAGAGCATCTGCCAGCACAGGGCCATGGGCATATTGCAGCCCCAGGTGTGCACCCACATGCCAAAGCTGGGCTCTTTGAACAGGACGGTTGCCACCAGGCTCATGACCGGGCACATGATGGCGACGATCATCAGGGAGATGGCATAGCACAATTTCAGGCGTCGTGTAAGGGGCTGAGAAAGGGTTCTCCTATTTTGCCGAAAACGATCCCCTTGAAAACAATAAGTTTTGTGGAAAGCTGTAAGGGGGGAGAAGCTCGACTGAAAAAGCTCTGCCGGACACGGATGAAACGGATTACATCAAACTGCCTGTAAAATCTACACAGTTTATCTGTTGAATATGGAAAAATAATGTGGATATTATTGTGCACTCTGCGAATAGACAAACTGCTGACCTTTGGGTATAATAAAGCCAGAAACCAGAGAAGTACAGCAGAAGCTCAAACGAGAGCTAACCCCGCTGACTTGAAGCAGAAAGGAGCGAAGACCGATGGTTGATATGGAACCCGCACAGTGTGGACAGACTGTCGGGGATCGCTGAGAAGCAAAACAGAGGCTCACCACAAACGGGATGTTTCCCCCGTATAAAAACACAAAAACGAGAGCCGGTCTTGAGCATCAAATAATGCGAACAACAGAACAGTCTGTCGAGTATAAAATCCCATGGCAATTCAAATAGATCCGCCGGAGAGTGATCCTTATGAAAACTTTACGGAGACCTGTATTTGAATAATCGAAAAGGAGAACCTCCAATGTACTAAGTAGTGGAGCCCTTGGCAAATCTAACTCGAAAGAATGTGGTAATATGAAATTCATCTCCATGATTCGTGTTCCGCACTCCAACAGTTGAGAAAAGGGTCAATCCAATGTACTAAGTAATGTGTCCCCTGAAAATTCCAAGTTCTTCATCGTTTCCAAAGGAGATCATTCCAATGAAACGTACGGTACAGACCGAAAAATGAGGAAACCGAGGATAAGAGGCTTATGACTCCGAAGAAGTAAGGATCCTGCCGGATGGTGGCTTGCAACCGCACCATCCGGCAGGTTTTTTGTTTGGGCCGGGAAAGATTCCGGCTCTTTTTTATTTTGCGAGAATGCAGCCGATGTCTCTTGACAATTTCTCCTGCAAGCGTTATTGTTAAAAATACTGTCTATATTTTAAGGTAAGGAGAACATCATGCCACAAACTACCACTGCGCCGCGCAAAAAGACACGGCTGATGACCGAGGGCGGCATCTTTAAAAACCTGCTGTTGTTTGCTGTGCCGCTGATTTTGGGCAACCTGCTCCAGCAGCTGTACAATACGGCCGATTCCATCATCGTGGGCAATTTCCTGGGCAGCAACGCTCTGGCAGCCGTTGGCTCCAGCGGCTCGCCCATCTTCCTGCTCATCGGCTTCAGCCAGGGCGTGGCCGTGGGTGCCGGCGTCGTGGTGGCCCAGTACCTGGGGGCCAAGGATCGGGAGGATGCCCAGATTGCCGTGCACACCTCGCTGGCCATTGCAGCCATCCTGGGCGTTGTGCTGACGGTGGGCGGTATCCTGGTCTGCCGCAGCCTGCTGGTCTGGATGAACACCCCGGCTGAGGTGCTGGAAGACGCCGTGACCTATATGCGGATCTACTTTGGCGGCGTGCTGTTCAGCGTCATTTATAACATGGCGGCCGGCATCCTCAACGCAGCGGGCAACTCCCAGCGTTCCCTCATCTACCTGGGCTGTGCCTCCATCACCAACATCATCCTCGACCTCGTTCTCATTGCCGGGCTGCGGATGGGTGTGGAGGGCGCGGCCATCGCCACCGATATCAGCCAGCTGGTGTCCTGCATCCTCTCCCTCCGCTTCCTGATGCGGGTGGAGGATGACTACCGGGTCACGCCGCGCAAGATCCGCCCCGATGCCAAAATGTCCGCCCGCATCATCCGGGTGGGCCTGCCCACGGGCATCCAGAACATGGTCATCTCGTTCTCCAACGTTCTGGTGCAGTCCAGTGTCAACGGCTACGGCGCTGTCGCCATGGCAGGCTTTGCCGCGTACATGAAGATCGACGGCTTCAACATCCTGCCGGTCATGAGCTTCAGCATGGCGGCCACTACCTTTGTGGGCCAGAACTTTGGCGCGGGCAAGCTGGACCGTGTCAAGCGGAGCCTGTGGGTCACGCTGGCCATGAGCGTGGGCTATACCCTCTTTACGGGTGCCCTGCTGCTGGTGTTCCGTTACCCCATCCTGCACCTGTTCACCCAGGACGATACCGTGGTGGAGTTTGGTGTGGCGGCCATGAAGTATTTCTGCCCGTTCTACTTCCTGCTGGCCATCCTGCATAGCCTGGCGGGTGCCGTGCGCGGCACGGGCAAGAGCGTGCCGCCCATGGTGGTATTGCTGCTCTCCCTCTGCCTGTTCCGGGTAGCCTGGATCCAGTTTATTCTGCCGTTCTTCCACAGCATTGAAGGCGTGTTCGTCCTCTATCCGGTTTCCTGGGGGCTGGGTGCTGTTCTGATGGTTTTGTACACCTGGCGCGCCAACTGGATGGAGCACGCCGCGTAATGCCGTTTCAGGAAACGATGGAATGTGTTTCTATGAAAAGGAATGTGTTTCTATGAAAAATAGCCATTTGCCAAGGCCCTGAAAACGTGTTATATAATAGGTAAAGAATTTTTACCACCCCGGATGCAAAAGGAGCAGCAGATGCAGACAAAACCCTCTCAACGGACCGAAACCGTTTCCCGCCCGACGGGCATCAAAATGGCTCTGCTCCTGTTCTGGGAGTTCATCAAACTCGGTGCCTTTACTTTTGGCAGCGGGTGGAGCATCATTGCCCAGATGGAGCAGGAGTTTGTGGACAAGCGCCACTGGGTGGAGCAGAGCGACCTGCTGGAGCTCATCGCCGTGGGCAAGAGCCTGCCGGGGATCATGGTGGCCAACATCGTGCTGCTGTTCGGCTACCAGTTAGCCGGGCCGCTGGGCGGCATCCTCTCAGCGGTGGGGCTGTGCGTGCCGGCTGTCGTCGTGATGACCGTTGTTACCGCCATTTATGACCTCATCAAGAACAATTACTGGGTCTTTGCGGCCCTCAAGGGGGTCCAGTGTGCCGTGGTGCCCATCATCGGCAGTGCGGCCATCTCCCTGAGCAAAGAGGCCCTCAAGGATAAAATTGCGATCGGGCTCTGCCTCGCTGCTCTCTGCATCTGCCTGTTTACGTCCATCAGTAATCTGGTGCTGGTGATCGGCGGTGCCGTGCTGGGCCTTGTCTGGATGGGGGTGAAAGAGCATGGTTAAAACATTGTTCCAGCTCTTCCTCGCCTTTGCCAAAATTGGTTTTACCAGCTTTGGCGGCACCTCAATGATCCCCCTGATCATGGAAGAAATGCTCTCTCACAACTGGATGACAGCCGACGATGTGGCCAATATCGTGGCCATTGCGGAGATGACCCCCGGTTCCCTGGGCGTCAACTGCGCCACCTTTGCCGGTACCCAGACCGCCGGAGTGCTGGGCGGTACGGCAGCCGTCATGGGTGTGCTGACCCCCACCCTGACGCTGACCCTTGTGGCGGCCCTCTTCTTCCAGAAATTCCGGGAGAGCAAGGTCATGCTTTATATCATGCGGGCGGTCAAGCCCATCTGCGTGGGCATGATCTTTGCGGTCCTCATTACCCTGAGCGGGAGTACCTACTTTGCAGAGGGCATCAGCTGGGCGGGCCTTGGCATTGGCCTGCTCTGCTTCTGGCTCCTCCGCAAAAAGAAAATGGCCATCCCCAAGGTCATCGGCATCGCGGCGGTGCTGGGGCTGGTTTGTTTTGGAGTGCTGTGAGAACAGTTGCCCAAAACGGCAAAATAGTGTATACTATCCTCGAGCGCAACTTCACGCCAGAGAGAGGTCTTTTTTATGACGATTCGCGGAATTATCACCGTTCTGGTCCTGGCCATCCTGTTTGGGCTGGCCGTGGTCTGGATCTCCAAGCAGGGCGGCTGGAAAGGGGAGGGCTGCGGCGGCAACTGTGCCTCCTGCCACCACCACGACGGCTGTGAGCAGCCGAAATCCAACCAGAATACCTGATGCATCAAAAAGCCCCCGGCAGCCATTGGCTGTCCGGGGGTTTTGTGCTACAGCTGCCCATTGTGGGCGGCGTAGACCGCAATGGTGCTCAACAGGTCGCTGTGAGCTTTCTGGTAAGTGCTGTAACTCAGGTTGAGCTGCTCCATGACATCCTCGATGCTCCGATGCTCAAAGTAGCGCATCCGGAGCAGCCGGGCACGGATGGGGTCGGTCTGGTCATAATAACGCAGTGCCTGCTCAATGGCCAGGCTCCAGCCGCGGCCCTCGAACGTCTGGCGGTATCCCCGCTGGCCGTAGTGGGCCAGGGCGTTGCGGGTAGCGCGGCGCTGCTGCTGTGTCATGAAAATGCCTCCTCTCAGCTGACATGCCGGAAAAAGTACAGGTCGCGCTGGTCCCGGTTGAGCCCCAGCAGGTGGCAGAGCTTGTCCACCTCACTGACTTTGAAATCCCGGTCGTTGTTGATCTTATAACGCAGGGTGGAGCTGCTGATGCCCAGCACCTCGGCTGCATAGCCCAGTGTGATGCGTTTGCACTTCATGCAGGAGAGGAGCAGCATGGTATCTGTCATAAAAAATGCCTCCTTTTGATTTCGAATTCTGGATGCGATGCACAATCTTTGGTTGTATTATAGCGAGAAGTTGATTAGCTGTCAACTCTTTTGGAAAAATAGAGCAAAAACGGTTGATTTTTAGGAAATGTTCTGCTATTCTATCTTCAGAGAGCAGTTTTTCTGCACACGCAAGGGAAAGCGAGGAGTTTTTATGTCAGAACTGGCACGCCGCGTCCGGGAGCGCCGGGCCGCTCTCGGCCTGTCACAGGAGGAGCTGGCCGACCGGATGGGATACCGCTCCAAATCCTCCATCACCAAATTGGAAAAAGGGGTCAACGACCTGCCCCAGTCCAAGCTGGAAGAGCTGGCCGCCGCGCTGGACACCACTCCGGCCTGGCTGCTGGGCATTGAGACCGCCGCCGCCCCGCCTCCGGGGTTTGAGCCCCTGCCGGAAATGGCGCGGGTGCCGCTGGTGGGCTCCATTGCCTGCGGCACGCCCATCACGGCGGAGCAGAACATCGAGAGCTATATCGGGGTCCCCGCCGCGTGGCACGCGGATTTTGCCCTGACCTGCCACGGCAGCAGCATGGCTCCCACCATCTGCGATGGCGACATCGTCTGCATCCGCCGCCAGCCGGAGGTGGAGCAGGGAGAGATCGCCGCGGTCCGCATCGGGGACGAAGCCACCCTGAAACATTTTCACCGCCAGGGCAGCACGGTCATGCTCCTGGCCGATAACGCCGCCGTCTGCCCGCCCATGATCTATGCAGGCTCCCAGCTGGAGGAGATTCAGATCGAGGGCAGGGCGGTCGGCTTCTGCAGAGGTTTATAACCTCTCCGTCATCGCTCCGCGATGCCAGCCACTCCCCTTTCGGCACTTTCGTGCCACCTCCCCCGACCGGGGGAGTCTTTCCTGACAGGGGAGCCCTTGGCATGTCGGTTTTGTTTCAAAAATTCGCCCGATGGGCTCCGGCACAGCAGTGCCTGGGGCCTACGGCAGGAGGATATTATCATGGAAAAAGCTTCCACAGAAGCGATGACCCTGAACGTCATCGCCCACATCCACACGGCGTTCCCCACCAAGTTTGGCATCCCGCGCCAGAGCGCTGGTGGACAGCCTGCGGGGCGAGATCATTTTTACCCCGGAGTACCGCAACCCGGACGCCGTGCGCGGGCTGGAAGATTTCAGCCACATCTGGCTGGTGTGGCAGTTCTCCGGGGCCGTGCGGGATACCTGGTCGCCCACGGTCCGCCCGCCACGCTTGGGCGGCAACACCCGGATGGGCGTGTTTGCCACCCGCTCGCCGTTCCGGCCCAATCCGCTGGGCCTGTCCAGCGTCCAGCTGGAAAAGATCGAGATCCGGCCCGAGGTGGGCCCGGTCCTCATCGTGCGGGGCGCCGACCTCATGGACGGCACCCCCATCTACGACATCAAGCCCTATATCCCGTACGCCGACTGCCACCCGGATGCCTCGGCGGGCTTTACGGCCCAGACCCGGATGCACCACCTGAATGTGGAGTGTGACCCCGCCCTCTGGGCACGGGTCCCGGAGGCGGAGCAGGAGGGCCTGCGGGGCGTGCTGGCCCATGACCCCCGCCCCTCCTACCAGCATGACCCTGCCCGGGTGTACGGCATGGAGTTTGCCGGACTGGAAGTGCATTTCACCGTGGACGGCGAGACCCTGACCGTGACGGATATCACCCGCCGCTGACCGGAGGAACTGCTCATGGAGCTGCGAACCATCAACACCTTTTTGCACATTGCGGAGCTGCACAGCTTTTCCCGCGCCGCGCGGGAGCTGGGCTACTCCCAGTCGGCTGTCTCCTCTCAGATCGCCCAGCTGGAGGCCGAGCTGGGCACCCCGCTGTTTGACCGGGTGGGCAAGACCGTCCGCCTGACCGACGCGGGGCTCACGTTTCAGGATTACGCCCGCACCCTGCTGGCGACGGCCCAGCAGGCCAAAGCGGCCCTGCAGCCCGCCCGGGAGGTGCGGGGCACCCTCCGCATCGCACTGGCGGACTCGGTGTGCAGCACCTTTCTGCCCGACCTGCTGCTCCACTACCACGCCCGCTGCCCGGAGGTGGAGCTGGTGCTCCGCACCGCCACAGCCGACGAGATGCTCCAGTGGCTGAGCTCCAACGAGGTCGATCTGGCTTACACCCTCGATCAGCCCATTTTGCAGCCCAATCTTGTGCTGGCGTTCAACGAGCTGGAGCCCATCTGCATGGTGGCTCCGCCAAACCATCCGCTGGCCCGGCAGGAGGTGGTCACGCTGGAGGAGCTTGCGAAGCAGGAATTTCTGCTCACCGAGCGGGGAATGAGCTACCGCGACGCTCTGGATCAGTGCATGGACGCCCATCACCTGGCTCTGAAGCCCTACATTGAGCTGGGCAGCGCCGCCATGCTGGCCGAGATGGTGGAGCGGGGGATGGGCCTCTCGTTCCTGCCGGAATACATCGTCCGCAATGAGCTGGCGGCCCACCGCCTGGCCCGCCTCAACGTCCCCGAGTGCCAGATATCTATGCACCGCCAGTTGTTTTACCACCGGGATAAATGGCTGACCCCTCAGATGAAAGCGTTTATTGAGCTGGTGTGAATCACCGGCTCTGTTTGGCCCCGCACCCCGGCAAAATAAAAAAACAGCTCCAAGCCTAAGTGAAATGAACCCCAAAAGTTAGACAAAATTTAAAATCAAGCAACCTGAACGGTCTGAATCCTGTATTGCACAGGGCTCAGGCCGTTTAGTTTTAATTTGATTCGGCAGTTGTTGTAGTAATCGATATACTCAACAATGGCCTTTTCGAGCTGTTCAACGGAATCGAATTTTTCCAAATAGAACAGTTCCGTCTTGAGCAAGCCAAAGAAGTTTTCAGCAACCGCATTATCCAGACAAGTGGCTTTCCGGGACATACTTTGTGTAATGCCTTTCGCTC
>NZ_QTVP01000028.1:0-28705 GCF_003460645.1 Faecalibacterium sp. OF04-11AC
GAGCTGTCATCGCGGACGCTCCGCCTTTGAAAAGTGCAAGCAGATGTTCGCGGCTCAGGGCGGCGACACCCGCGTGCTGGACGATTACAGCCTGTTTGCAAAGCCCGCCGCCAGCTATGAGCTGCTGGCCGAGCAGGATGGCTACATCATCCAGAACGACGCCGAGAAGATCGGTTCTGCCAGCGTGCTGCTGGGCGCAGGCCGCCAGAAGAAAGGCGACCCGCTGGACTTTGCAGCCGGCATCGTCCTGCACAAAAAGCGCGGCGCTTACGTCCACAAGGGCGAGAGCCTGGCCACGTTCTATGGCGCGCCGGACAAGTTTGCCGCCGCCGCGGAAGAATACCGCAGCGGCCTGGTCTACGGCGACACCCAACCCGAGGAAGCCCCGCTGGTCTACGCCCTCGTCACCAAGGACGGCGTGGAGCGGTACTGAGCAGAATATCCTATAGCATAAAGAAAGACCCGCAGGCCGAAGCTTGCGGGTCTTTTGCTGCTCTGAGAAAGGCTCAGAAGGGGAATCAGAAAGTGATGACGAGGTCTTTTGCGGGGGCCTTGATGCTGGTGGTCTTGTGGACGAGCTGGCCGTCTGCGTCAGTATAGGCGGCGGTCAACTCATAGTTTCCGCGCTTGACTTTGAGGACGAACGCGCCGCTCTCGTCCGCTGTAGTCTGCATGACCACGGCACCGTTTTGCAGCAGCGAAATTTTTGCGTTGGGTAGTGCAGTGTTGTCGGCAAGCACTACCTTGCCTTGTACTTCCACCGGGGCAGCCATCATAAGGCCAGCGGTCAGGGCAACGGCACCGACACCGAGAACCAGTGCGGCACCACCACCGCCACCGCCGCCCGAAGAGCTCGTGGGTGCTGCCGGGTTGGCCGGATTGGTGGGGTTGCTGGGGGTAGGTGTCGGTTTGGGTTCCGGCTCAGGGGTCGGCGTAGATTCCGGGTTGGGCTTGGGGTCCGGCTCTTCCGGGTCGGGCGTCGGCGTGGGAGTCGGGTCCGGGTCCGGCGTGGGCTTCGTCGGTGTGACGATCTCCGTTTTGTTGTTGTCGGAGGCATCCTCTTTTTTATTGACGATGGTTACCTCCACGAGGCCCGTGGTATCGTCCGGCTGGACCGAGATCGTGCCGCTGTCCACCGTATCGTCCGTTACGTTTTTGGTGGCGTACTCGGCATTGGTCAGGCCGTCGCCGCTCAGGTGCAGGCCGTCGGAGTCCAGCTCGGCGTGGAGGGTGGTGGTATCGGTGGTGTCCACTGCCCAGCTGTGCCAGGGCCACGCTTCGCTGGTGTCGTTCTGGGTCAGCATCAAGCTGATATCAGTCGGGTTGCTGGCGGTGACATCCAATTTCTGAGATTGCTCATTGTAAACCAGATTCACCGGGCCGGAGGCAGAAACAGCCAGCGTGCTGTTGTTAAGGATCATGCTGGCATCGTTTACGCCGTCGGAAGAAAGCTCTAATTTTACGTCTTCTGAAACAGAAGGTTTGGGAAAAATCAAATCGACCGCATCATTAGAAGGATTTTCGTCAGAAGTGTTGCTTGGATAGAAGAGATGTACAGCAGAAGATTTTTCAATTAACTTTCCGTTTTCAGTGCGATAGTAATACTGATCACCATGAACGACATTCGCGCTTCCTCCTGCTCGAATGGTAATATGAGCATCGTTATAATCTGTTGCAGTTTCATGGTCTATAGAGGGGTCAAAGTAGTTTCGGACATCGATATAGTCAAGATCGCTGCCAAGGGTATAGGATTGAGCTGAGTTTGCTTGTTTTTATAGTTGATATTGAGATATCCGTCGCCGTCTGCATCAATATAGGGGGATTTGTAAAGCAACAGAGTTTGCTCGGTTGCCTCATTTGGGTCGTAAATACCTAAAACGTAGTGATCATTCAGTTCTGCTTTCACATTGAGTAACATGATTTCATGGTTTGAAAGGCTGGCTATAACAGGAATACCATGCGAAAGAGAGGTGACGATTTCGTTTAACACCCTGTCGTAATCGTTAGCACAATTATATAAACAGTTGGATAGTATTTTGTATTGTGTGGGAAGAAGTTGAGATGCATAATAATAATTGATAAGATCTTCTACATTGCTATTGTCTACTGGAGCTGGAAGAGAGTAGGTTGCCGAATCAGCATCTAATCCAGTTGATGCTAGTTGTGCATAGGAAAGTCTGTCGGGGTCCATGTAGTGGATAGCGGAAACTAAGACCATGCCATAGCAAGATCCTCCCCAAAGATTACCTGAACGCATTTTTAGATTGAACCACTGTAAGGCGGCGGGAGAAAGGTTTTTAGTAAGCTGATTGTACTTTTCTTGGGAGAGGTGAACGGATGCATATTGATTAAAATGATGGAAAAAGCGGTCTGTAAAACTTATTGGGCGGCCTGAATTATACTTCTGGTTCCAATAGTTGAGCTCACTACCTTGAAAAAAGTATTTGGCTTGATTCAAAAAACTGGGATTATCTCGCTCAAAAGTAAAATGCTTCTCTTCACTATCTTGGCAATGAATTACAGCGTATTTCAGAGAATCATTTTGATAAGCATCGATTGTAATACTATTCCATTGAGATTGTGAGCCGGAAAAATAGACATCTTTTAGAGTGGAGCAACCATAAAAGGCAGACGAGCCGATTGATGTAACAGATGCTGGAATAGATATAGTACTTAGAGAAGTGCAATTCAAAAAGGAGTTTTCATTGATTGTTGTAATTTCAGAAGGAAGTGTAACGTTATCAAGAGAAGAGCAATTCCAAAAAGCAAAACGATCAATATTGGTGACACTTTCAGGCAGTTCGATGGCAGTTAATGACGAACAAGAATTAAAAGCACCTTCACCGATAGAAAGAGTATTGGAAGACAGTGTGATCTGTTCTAGCTTTTTGCAGTTTGCAAAGGTGTATTGTTCAATGGAAGTAACCGAATCGGGAATCTCAATAGACGTAAAATTGACACTAGCAAAGGCATAACCGCCAATTTTTGATAGATTTTGGGGAAGTGTGATATTCGTAATATCGGAACAACCATCAAAAGCATCATAGCCAATAGATGTAAGACTATTCGGCAATGAGACAGAGGTTATCTTGTAACAGCCGCGAAAAGCAGAGGTCCCGATGCTGGAAACGCCATCGTTCAAGATAACTCTTGCAATGTTCAAGTTTTGAAACCAGGGGGATATATTATAGGGAGGGGTGGCATTATAATCGTACATTGCCCCCGTGCCGCTGATGGTCAACACGCCATCCGCAGAGAGGGTATAGGTAAGGTTGTCGCCGCATTTTCCTGTGCTTTCGGTGCTGTTGGTTTCCTCCAAAAGCGTTGCCAGAGTGGCTGCCGCTACTTCTCCCACGTCCGATTGCGCAAACGCTGCAAAGGGCAGCAATTCGCAGAGCATGGTCAACGAGAGAAGCCACGCCAACAGCCGCAAATGTTTTTTCATGTTGGTTCCTCCTTGTTATTTCAAAATGGCTTTTGCCAAGGGCAACGGGGTTAAAAATTCTGGTCGATATATTCGTTCAACTGTTTGACCGTGTTGTAGGTGGTAATAAAGTTATTGAGCATGGCGCTGGTAGAAGAGAAGATGCGCGCCATAAAGTTCAGAATCTTACTCACCTTGCCGATGTCCTCCAGTACGAGCGCAAAGCCGGAAGCATCCGCCCCGCCGAAGAGGGTGAGTGCTTCTTCTGAGGTGAGGGAGGAATAGGAAGTGGGAAATTTCAGGGAGTTCATAGCAAGACAGCTCCTTTTTTATTTGGATGCCAGAACGGCAAAGGTGACGACGAGAGTTCCAACGACCAGCATCGTGCCGATGTGAGCTTTGAGGCGGAAGCCGGAAGCGGTCGGGGCTGAGGGGACGATTGGGGCAGTGGATTTCAGGTCGGGCCGCCAGCGGGCGTAGATGGTGGCGTCGGAGGCAAACTCGGTGTTGAGGGTGATCTTGTCGCCCTCCAATTCATCGGTGTACCAGCCTCAAAGGTGTAACCGCTCATGGTGGGGGTGGGCAGTTCTGCCAACTTGCCGGAAGAAGTGGTAGTAGCAATGACCGGGATGCCCGTGCCGCCGCCCGTTTCAAAATAGATGACAAAGACGCCATTCTGCTGTTCCAGCGTGTCATTTTGGACCAGCGCAGAGGCTGGAAAGGCAGTTGAAATCAACAGAGCTGCTGTGAGAAGAAAGGCAAGAAAAGACTGTTTTTTCATAGTTTCCTCTATTACCGATGTTTTTTGCCAAAAGTATAGCCCATTTATGGGCAATTGTCAATACTCGGGCCATCACGTACCATTCAATTAAAGTATAATGAATTGGATGGTATTTCGTATGATTTCTTTTGAACCGCTTTGGAAAACAATGAAAAATCGAGGCGTATCGCAGTATAAATTGATCAAAGAGTATCACTTCAGCACAGGCCAGCTGGACCGTCTGCGCAAAAACGGGAACGTCAGCAGCTATACGCTGGACCAATTGTGCCAGATTCTGGATTGCAGGCTGGAGGACATCGCCCACTACAGGCCGAACGGGGAAGCGGATGGAAAAGAGACAAGATAACGCAGATTCTCCTTCAATTCTCCCACTTTGATGCAAACTCTGCCGCACCCGGTAGAACTTTCGTCCCGGATGTGGTATACTGGGAGCTGTATTCCCGGAGAGGGAAAAAAGAAAGGAATTTTCCGTATGAAGATCGTTTTGGTAGGCGGCGGCAAGGTCGGTGCGGCATTGGCACGCCAGCTGAGTGAGGAAGGCCATAACGTGACGGTGGTGGACACCAATAAGGCCCGTGTGGAGCACATTGGCGAGAGCTACGACGTCATGAGCATTCTGGGCAATGGTTCTTCCATCACCACCCTGTCGGAAGCGGGCGTGGAGGACGCGGACGTCTTTATTGCGGTCACGGGCTCGGACGAGCTGAACCTGCTGTGCTGTATGTTCGCCAAAAAGGCGGGCCACTGCCACGCCATTGCCCGTGTGCGCAACCCGTCTTACAGCCATGAGCTGGACTTTATCAAAAAGCAGATCGGCATTTCGGCCATCATCAACCCGGAAATGGCGGCAGCCAAGGAAATTTCTCACCTGCTCCGCTTCCCGGGGGCCAGCAAGATCGATACCTTTGCGGGCGGCCGTGTCCGCCTCATTAAATTTGCGCTGACCGAACAGCAGGGGCTGGACGGCGTAGCCATCCATGAGATTCCCACCCGGCTCAAGAGCGACATTCTGGTCTGCGCCGTGGAGCGGGACGGCGGGGTCATCATCCCCAACGGCAACTTTGTGCTCCAGAACGGCGATCAGGTCACGTTCCTTGCCACGCAGGAAAAGGCCCACGAGTTCTTCCAGCGCATCCACCTGCCGGTGCGCCCGGTGCGCAACGCCCTCATCGTGGGCGGCGGCGCCATCGCGTACTACCTGAGCCAGGAGCTGCTGGAAAATCATGTCCGTGTCCGGATCGTGGAGCGGGACCCGGCCCGCTGCAATGAGCTGGCAGAGTCCCTGCCCGGGGCTCAGATCCTGAACGAGGACGGCTCCAACCGGGAGTTCCTCCTCTCCGAGGGGCTGGAATCCACCGAGGCGTTCGTGGCGCTGACCAACATCGACGAGGAAAACGTTTTGCTGACCCTGTTTGCCAAAAAGCATTCCCAGGGCAAGCTGGTCACCAAGATCAACCGGCTGGAGTTCGACGACATTCTGGCCGGGCTGGATCTGGGCAGCATCGTCTACCCCAAGTACATGACCTGCGATTACATCGTGCAGTATGTCCGTGCCCTGCAGAACGAGGCGGGCAACAACATCAAGACCCTCTACCGCATTCTGGACGACCGCGTGGAAGCACTGGAATTTACCGTCCATGAGGAGAGCAAGGCCACGGGCGTGCCCCTGAGCCAGCTCCACCTCAAGAAAAACCTGCTGCTCTGCTGCATTACCCGCGGCAATGAGATCCGTATCCCCCGCGGCGGCGACCAGATCCAGGTGGGCGACAATGTCATCGTTGTCACGCTGGAGCACGGCCTGCACGACCTGCGGGACATTGTGGAGACTGACGGAGGACATGACGTATGAATTATGCGATCGTGTTCCGTCTGCTGAGCTATATTCTGTTTTGTGAGGCGGCGCTGCTGCTGCTGCCCGCCACCGCCAGCCTGTGCTATGGTGAGTGGAGCGTGCTGGGCGTCTTTGTGCTTACGGCGGCACTCTGCCTGGTGCTGGGGTTGCTGCTGCGGCGGATCAAGCCTTCCAGCAAGGTGTTCTACATGCGGGAAGGTTTTGCCACCACAGCCCTGAGCTGGGTAGTCATCAGTATCATGGGGGCCATCCCCTTTGTGCTCACGGGCTGCATCCCCAACCCGGTGGATGCCATGTTTGAGACGGTGTCCGGTTTTACCACCACGGGTGCCAGCATCCTGCCTGCCGTGGAGGGGCTGCCCAAGGGAGTTCTGTTCTGGCGCAGCTTCACCCACTGGATCGGCGGCATGGGTGTTCTGGTCTTCCTGCTCTCGCTGCTGCCCCTGACCGGCGGCTCCCATGTCAACCTGATGAAAGCCGAGAGCCCCGGCCCCCAGGTGGATAAGCTGGTGCCAAAAGTACAGTCCACGGCCAAAATTCTGTACGGAATCTATTTTGCACTGACCGTGCTGGAATTTCTCTTCCTGCTGGTGGGGCGGATGCCGGTGTTTGACGCCATGCTGACGGCGTTCGGCACGGCGGGCACCGGCGGCTTCGGATTCAAGAACGACAGTTTCGGCAGTCTTTCGCCCTATATTCAGTGGGTCGTGACCATCTTCATGATCCTGTTTGGCGTCAACTTCAACACCTATTTCCTGCTGCTGCTGCGCCGGTTCCGGCGGGCAGCCGCCAGCGAGGAAGTGCGCGGCTACTTCCTCATCATTCTGGTGGCAATCGGCATCATCACCCTCAATATCCATGGGATGTACGACAGCCTGGGTGTGGCGCTCCGCCATGCGGCGTTCCAGGTGGGCTCCATCATCACCACCACCGGCTTTTCCAGCTGTGATTTTGACCTCTGGCCCACCCTCTCCAAGGAAGTGCTGGTCATGCTGATGTTCGTGGGTGCCTGCGCGGGCAGCACGGGCGGCGGCATCAAGGTGAGCCGCCTCCTCATCCTGGGCAAAACGCTGGGCAAGGAGCTCAAGCATGCCCTTCATCCCCAGGTGGTGGCCCCGGCCCGGATGGACGGCAAGCTCATCAACCATGAGACCATCCGCGCCACCAATGTTTTCCTTGCGGCCTACATCTTTATTTTTGCCGCGTCGCTGTTCTTTATCAGTCTGGATGGCTTTGATATGGTGACCAACTTTACCGCCATTGCCGCCACCCTGAACAACATCGGCCCCGGCCTCAATCAGGTAGGCCCCATGATGAACTTTGGCGGCTTCTCCAACCCTGCCAAGCTCGTCATGATCTTTGACATGCTGGCCGGCCGCCTGGAAATCTTCCCCATGCTGGTACTCTTCCTGCCGGACACCTGGCGGAAATTCTGAAAATCTTACCGCAAACAAAAAAGGCTTCCCGTTTTATCAGCGGGGAGCCTTTTCTGATGTTGGAAATCGGTTATAGCTCTACTTTTTCCTGCGCGCGATATTGCAGCGCTTCCAGCAGGGAATCCTCGTCTAACAATTGCTTTCCTGCCAGGTCGGCCACGGTGCGGGCTACCCGGAGGATGCGGTCATGGGCGCGGGCGGAGAGGCCCAGCGTCTCATACGAGGCGCGGAGGAGCCGCTCGGCAGCGGGGGTCATCCGGCAGACGCGGCGTACTTGCCCGGCGGTGAGCCGGGCGTTGCAGTGCACGCCCTCAAAGCCGGGGGCAGCGTACCGCTTTGCCTGAACCTGTCGGGCAAACAGTACCTGCCTGCGCAGGTCGGCGCTGCTCTCAGCGGAGGCGGTGCCGTGCAGCTCGTCAAAGGCAACGGGGTCCATCTCCACGCAGAGGTCGATGCGATCCAGCAGCGGACCGGACACCCGGCTGCGGTATTGCCGCACCGCGCTCAGGGAGCAGGTGCATGGCCGGGTGGGGTGGCCGTAGTAACCGCACTTGCAGGGGTTCATAGCGGCGACCAGCTGAAAATGGCTGGGGTATGTGGCACTGCCCGCGGCCCGGCTGACGGTGATCTGACCGTCTTCCAGCGGCTGACGGAGCACTTCGAGGCTTTCGCGGGAGAACTCCGGCAGCTCATCCAGGAACAGCACGCCGCAGTTGGCCAGACTGCACTCGCCGGGACGGAACTGTGCTCCGCCGCCGGCCAGCGAGACAGCGCTGGCCGAGTGGTGCGGGCTGCGGAACGGCCTGGCCGTGACAAGGCCCCGGCCCTTGGGCATCTGCCCGGCGATGGAATAGATTTTGGTCGTCTCCACGGCTTCCTCCCGGGTGAGCGGAGGAAGGATCCCGGGAAGGCGCTTGGCCAGCATGGATTTGCCGGTGCCCGGAGCCCCGATGAGGAGCACATTGTGTCCGCCGGCAGCCGCCAGCACCATGGCCCGGCGGGCCAGCGGCTGACCCATCACGTCCGCAAAATCCGGGGCGGCGTTCCAGGCGTCGGTGGGGTCAAAGGGAGCGCAGCGGATGGGGGAGATGGGCCGGATGCCCCGCAGGGCGTCCACCACTTCCAGCGCCGTGTGGGCAGGGTAGACCAGCATGGTGTCTCCGCAGGCCTCGGCTGCTTCGGCCGCGTTCTCCGCAGGGACATACAGGGCCTGCACCCCACTGGCGGCAGCCGTCAGGGCCATGGGCAGCACGCCGGACACCGGGCGGAGACTGCCATCCAGTGCCAGCTCCCCCAGAAAGGCGGCTTCTTCCGGCGGGGGTTCGATCTGCCCGGCCGAGGAGAGGACGGCCAGCAGCAGGGGCAGGTCGTACACGGGGCCGGTCTTGCGGACATCGGCCGGGGCCAGGTTGACCGTGATGCGGCGGTCCGGCCACTTGAACCCCAGGTTGCGGGCGGCGGCGTGGACACGGTCGCCGCTTTCCCGCACGGCGGAATCGGGCAGGCCGACAATGGAGAGGGCGGGCATCCCGCCCGAGACGTCGGCTTCCACTGCAACAGCAAAGCCGTTGAGACCGTTGAGACCAAAGCTTCTGATAACGGAATACATGGCGCTCCTTTTGCCCGGAGGGCGGTCAAGAGAGAAAATGGTTAAGAAATGGTAAAGAATGGTATTGAACGTCAAACTTCGACAGCAAAGGTTCTTAAAATAAATTATAGTAAAGGGCGTGAACGTTGTCAATGCGGCAAAAAAAGAGGAGGTTTTTTATGAATACGCGAGAGTATTGCTGCTACACCCGCCCTTATTCGGAAATCGAAGGCTTACAGCTGGCACACACGTTGCTTTACAGTGCCAGTGCACAGCCGGAGGGCATTGTACTGGAGCTGCGTGTCCAGCAGGGCGGCGGGAACTACACCAGCCGGGTGGTCTGCCCGGACGGCAGTTTTGCCCGCGTGATGCGGTTGATGCGGTACTTATGCGAGAACGGGATCGGCCCCGGGCAGTGGCTGGATGTATTGGATGACCTGCACCAGCCCTACCGCCCGCTGGCAGCGGTGGAGGACGAGCCCGGGGAAGAGAATTCCCGGGAATTTGTACCATTTGCCGGTTTTAATACGGAAAACTTGTTGCATAATACAGAATTGACACAAAGCGTGTAAAAGCTTATATTATAATTAGGCTGATAAAACTACCATTTTCCAGGGAAAAAACAATAAAGGTAAGGTGTGCAACATGTATCAGGAAGAGTATAAGCGCTGGCTGGCAGCGGACCTTGAGGACGCTGACCTGAAGCCCGAGCTGACAAAGATCGAGGGAAACGACGATGAGATCAAAGACCGCTTTGCGGTTGCACTGAAATTTGGCACCGCCGGTCTGCGCGGCGTTCTGGGCGCCGGCACCAACCGGATGAACATTTATGTGGTCCGTCAGGCCACGCAGGGCCTGGCAAACTGGGTCAAGACCCAGGGCGGCACCCAGACGGTGGCCATCAGCTATGACAGCCGCCTTAAGAGTGATATCTTTGCCAAGACCGCTGCCGGTGTTCTGGCAGCCAACGGCATCAAGGTGCGCATTTATGATGCTCTGATGCCGGTTCCGGCCCTGAGCTTTGCCACCCGTTACTACAACTGCAACGCGGGCATCATGGTCACGGCTTCCCACAACCCGGCCAAGTACAACGGCTACAAGCCTACGGCCCGGATGGCTGCCAGATGACCGATGACGCCGCTGCCATCGTGTACGATGAGATCCAGAAGACCGATGTGCTGACCGGTGCAAAGTACATCTCGTTTGCACAGGGCGTGGAGGATGGCCTCATCCGCTTTGTGGGCGATGACTGCAAGGATGCCCTGTACGCTGCCATTGAGGCACGCCAGGTCCGCCCGGGCCTGTGCAAGACCGCCGGCCTCAAGCTGGTCTACAGCCCGCTGAACGGCTCTGGCCTCGTCCCGGTCACCCACGTGCTGAACGACATGGGCATCACCGACATCACCATCGTGCCCGAGCAGGAGTACCCCAACGGCTACTTCACCACCTGCTCCTACCCCAACCCCGAGATCTTCGAGGCCCTGAAGCTGGGCCTGAACCTGGCCACCGAGACCGGCGCCGACCTGATGCTGGCTACCGATCCCGATGCAGACCGCGTGGGCATCGCCATGAAGTGCCCGGATGGCAGCTATGAGCTGGTGTCCGGCAACGAGATGGGTGCCCTGCTGCTGGATTACATCTGCGCCGGCCGCATTGAGAAAGGCACCATGCCCAAGAACCCCGTGGCCGTCAAGTCCATCGTTTCCACCCCGCTGGCCGATGCCATCGCCGCCCACTACGGCGTCGAGATGCGCAACGTGCTGACCGGCTTCAAGTGGATCGGCGACCAGATCGCCAATCTGGAGGCTGCCGGGGAAGTCGATCGCTTCATCTTCGGCTTTGAGGAGAGCTACGGTTACCTGGCTGGCCCCTATGTCCGCGATAAGGACGCCATCATCGGTTCCATGCTCATCTGCGAGATGGCCGCTTACTACCGCAGCATCGGTTCTTCCATCAAGCAGCGCCTGGAGGAGATCTACAAGGAGTATGGCCGCTACCTGAACAAGGTGGACAGCTTTGAGTTCCCCGGCCTGACCGGCATGGAAAAGATGGCTTCCATCATGCAGAAGCTGCGCGACAACCCGCCCACCGAGCTGGCTGGCCACAAGGTGGTCAAGGTGACCGACTACAAGAAGCCGGAGGAGACGGGTCTGCCCGCCGCCAATGTCCTGATCTACAGCCTGGAGAACGGTGCTACCGTTGTGGTGCGCCCCTCCGGTACCGAGCCCAAGATCAAGACCTACTTCACCACCCTGGGCAAGGATCTGGCCGAGGCACAGGCCCAGAAAGACGCTCTGGCCGCTGCCATTGAGCCCATCCTGAAGTAAAAAATAATTTCCGGAACATTTCGCCCCCATGCAGCGTGCAAAAGCCCTGCATGGGGGCCTTTTTGATGGGTGCGGGCGGGTTGCAGTTTGTAAGGGATTACGCTATAATATTCAATGTATAGTTATCCCCCTGTGCCACGGTGCACAGGCAGTGCAAAAACAGGGCAGGTGTAAAAAATTTGGAAAAGCATGTATCGGCTGTTCTGGTGGCGGCAGGCTCCTCCACCCGGATGGGATTTGACAAGCTCAGTTTTGATCTGGGCGGGGAGACCGTGCTGGGCCGGAGCATCCGCGCGTTTGAGGAGAGCCCTCTGGTGAGCGAGATCGTTCTGGTGGCGGGCAAGAACCGCGAATACGTTGAGGCGCAGGCCGCTGCCTGCACAAAGCCCGTGCAGGTGGTGCAGGGCGGTGCCACCCGGGCCGAGAGCGCCAAAAACGGTGTGCTGGCCGCCCATGGAGAGCTGGTGGCTGTCCACGATGCAGCTCGCCCCTTTGTGAGCGAGGCGGTCATTGAGGCCGTGGTGGAAGCCGCTGCAAAATGCGGGGCCGCTGCCCCGGCGGTGCCCGTGAAAGACACCATCAAGCAGGCCACCCGGGGCGATGGCAAAAAGGTCCCGGCGAAATGTGTGGTGGAGACGACCCCGGACCGTAGCACCCTGTATGCGGTGCAGACGCCCCAGTGCTTTGACCGTGCCGCCTATCTGGCCGCACTGGAAGAGCTGGACGCCGAGAAAGCCCGCCTTGTTACGGACGATTGCAGCCTGTTTGAGCTGACTGGCCGTACCGTGCAGCTGACACAGGGAGATTACGCCAATTTGAAGATCACGACGCGGGAGGATCTGCCCCGCGCGGAACAGAAAGAAGGAACTGCAATGCGTATTGGTCATGGCTATGATGTTCACCGTCTGGTGGAAAGCCGCAAACTGATCCTGGGCGGTGTGGAAGTGCCCTATGAGAAAGGCCTGCTGGGCCACTCCGATGCCGATGTGCTGGCACACGCCGTCATGGACGCCGTGCTGGGCGCTGCCGCTCTGGGCGATATCGGCCAGCATTTCCCGGATACCGCCAAGGAGTACGAGGGGGCCGACAGCCTGGCGCTGGCCCGCCGTGTGGCCGAGATCCTCAGGGAGCATGGCTACCGGATCGAGAACATTGATTCCACTATCCTCTGCCAGCGGCCCAAGCTGGCCTCCTACATCCCCGCCATGCGCCAGAAGCTGGCCGATGCCTTTGGGATGCCGGTGGATGCCGTGAGCGTTAAGGCCACCACCGAGGAGCACTTGGGCTTTACGGGCGAAGGGCTGGGCATTGCGGCCCACGCCGTTGCCCTCATTGAAAAGCTGTAAGAAAGCAGGAACAAAACGGGAGTGTTACGTCGATGACTCTGAACTCGATCATAGCCAATTTCCAGACCTTTAAGCTGGTAGATCTGCTGGATATCCTGGTGATCGCATTCCTCATCTACCAGCTGCTGGGCATCGTCAACCGTACCCGCGCGGGTCAGCTGGCCAAGGGCGCGCTGCTGGTGCTGGTGGTTTATCTGGTGGCCAATATCCTGAATATGCGCACGGTGACCTGGCTGCTCAACTCGCTGCTGCAGGTCGGCCTGCTGACGCTGGTGGTGCTGTTCCAGCCGGAGATCCGGCGCGCTTTGGAGCGGATGGGCCAGACCGACCAGTGGGCGGGCAAACTTTTCAATATGAAAGGCCGCTACAACGACCCAAGCCTCAAAGGAGCCTGGCGCAGCGCCATCATTGCCATCTGCGATGCGGCAGAGCGTTTTTCAGAGACCAAGACAGGTGCCCTCATCGTGCTGGAGCGGCACACCAACCTCTCGGAGATCGTCCGCACCGGTACGCCGGTGAACAGTGCCGTCAATCTGGAGGTGCTGGCACCATCTTCTACGAGGGTACCCCCCTGCATGACGGCGCGGCCATCATTGAAAACGGCCGTATCAAGGCGGCGGGCTGCGTGCTGCCCCTTTCCAACAACCTGGACCTCGGCAAGGACATGGGCACCCGCCACCGCGCCTGCCTGGGCATTGCCGAGAACTCGGATGCCATTGCCATCGTCGTCAGCGAGGAGACGGGAATCATCTCCATGGCTAAAAACGGCGTGCTGATCCGCCATTTTGACCGCCAGACCCTCTACACCCGCCTCATCGACGAGATGATCCCCAAGGAGACCACCAGCGAAAAGACCGACACCAGCAGCTGGAAATATCGCGCCAAACAGCTGTTGAACTGGGTCAATCAGAAGGAGGATGAGCAGCAATGAGCACCGCGCCCAAAAAGCCCGACGGCACCAAGCCCGCCATCAAGCCCGCAGGCGGTATGCTCAATGACCGCCGCATCCGCCTGCTGCTGGCCATCATCGGTGCCATCATTGCCTGGATGGCGGTTACCATCGTCGTCCAGCCCGGCACCACCAAGACCATCTCCAATGTCCCGGTGGATTTCACCTATGATTCCTCTGCCTATACTTCCCGCGGCCTGAGTATCGTCAGCGCCCCGGAAAAGTTCGTCAACCTGAAGCTCTCCGGCGACGGCTACACCATCGGCAGCCTGCAGGCCTCCGATTTTGTGGTCTATCCGGACTGGTCCAGCGTGCGGGACAGCGGCGAGAAGAACCTGCGTTTGCAGGTGCGGAGCCAGAGCACCCTGCTCACCGGTGTGTCCGTCTCCATTGAGGGCGGCGACAACACCGTGGATGTGGTGTTCGACGTGGTGGAGGAAAAGACCCTGCCCATCACCGTGACCACCAATTACCTGACCATCGCGGATGGGTATATCCTGTACGGCACAGACGTCTCAAAAGAGACCGTCACCCTCTCCGGCCCCAGCACCGAGCTGAGCCAGGTGGAGACCTGCACCGCCGAAGTCGCCCACAAGGGCGACCTGACCGAGCCGGTCACCCTGACCACCGCCCTGCGTTTCTACACCCGCAGCGGCAACGAGGTCAAGTTTGAGTACACCACCCTCGACGAAGAGAGCGTGGACGTGACCTTGCAGGTGTACAAGGTGGCTACCCTCCCGGTGGAGGTCAGCTTCATCAACGCCCCGCGGGACTTTGATTCCTCGGTGCTGGCCTATACCCTGAGCAAGAAGACGCTTAACGTGGCCGGTCCGGAGTCCCAGATCGACCGCCTCTCGGCGCTGTCCGTGGGCACCATCGACCTCTCCACCTTTGCGCCGGACAAGGTCTACGAGATGCCCATTGAGCTGCCCACCGGCATCCACCTGCTGGATAACCTCTCCAGCATCACGGTCAGCTTTGACAGCTCCAAGCTGGAGACCAAGACCCTGAACCTGCCCTCCAGCTGCGTGCAGGTCGTCAATCTGCCCTCCAGCTACCAGCTGACGGTGGAGACCGAGCGGCTGATGAACGTGACCCTCTGCGGCCCGGCTGGTTCGCTGGAAACGCTGACGCCGGAACAGGTGGTCATTGAGATCGACGCCGATGATTTCTCGGTGGCCATTGGCCAGCAGAACATTGCCTGCCGCCTGTATGTGCCCGCCAACAGCAAAATTTTTGCGCTGGGCAGCTACATGGTGCAGTGCAAGATCGAAAGCAATCAAGGACAAGATTAAGTTATGATATTAGTGCGAGACATCCGCCTGCCCCTCTCCGCCGGGGAGCCGCAGGCCTTTGAAAAAGCGCTGCATCTGGCACGCGTCCCCCGCGCAAAAGTGGGGCACCTGGGGGTGGCAAAACTCTCTGTGGACGCGCGCCACGGGCAGCCCAAACTGGTGTACACGGTAGCGGTCACGCTCAAGGACGAGGGTGAGGAATCTGCTTATGCAGGGGCCTCGCCCTGCGTCGCTTTGCACCAAAAGGTGGATTTTTCCGTCCAGAACGGCACCCGGCCGCTTGTCCACCGCCCGGTGGTCTGCGGCCTGGGGCCTGCGGGCCTGTTTGCAGCCCTGCTGCTGGCCCGGCAGGGCTACCGCCCCATTGTGCTGGAGCGGGGCCCGGCGCTGGACGAGCGTGTCAAGGCCGTGGAGCATTTCTCGGCCACCGGAGAGCTGGACGAAAACGCCAACATCCAGTTTGGCGAGGGCGGCGCGGGCACGTTCTCGGACGGCAAGCTGACCACCCGCATCGGGGATGAGCTCTGCGGCTTTGTCACCGAGGTGTTTTTGCAGCACGGTGCCCCGGCGGAGATCGCCTGGAAGCAGAAACCCCATGTGGGCACCGACCTGCTGCGGGGCGTCATCACCTCCATCCGGAAAGAGATCGAGTCTCTGGGCGGCGAGGTGCATTTCAACACGGCCCTCACTGGTTTTGAGCGGAAGAATGGCGCGCTGACGGGTATTTTGACCACGGCAGGTTCGTTCCCCTGCGAGGCGCTGGTGTTTGCGGTGGGCCACTCGGCCCGGGACACGTTCGAGATGCTGCTGAACAGCGGCCTGGTGCTGGAGTGCAAGCCGTTCAGCGTCGGTTTCCGGGCGGAGCATCTCCAGAGCGAAATCGAAAAGAGCCTTTACCACGAGGCGGCCGGCCACCCGGCCCTGCCCCGGGGCGAGTACCAGCTCTCCCAGCATGTGGGGGAGCGGTGCGTCTATACGTTCTGCATGTGCCCGGGCGGCCAGGTGGTGGCCTCGGCCAGCGAGAAAGGCCGTGTGGTCACCAATGGCATGAGCTACCATGCCCGCAGCGGCAAAAACGCCAACGCGGCTGTGGTGGTCAGCGTGGGCGGAGCCGATTTTGCAAACGATCCCCGGCAGGCCATTGCGTTCCAGCGGGAGCTGGAAGCCCGGGCCTATGCCGCCGGACGCCCGGCAGGGGAGTACGCGGCCCCGGCGGAGAACATCCAGAGCTTTCTCGAGGGCAGGGGTCAGCTGAAGATCAGCCGGGTCCAGCCCACCTATGACCGTGGCGTCTGCCCGGCAGACCTGGGGGCCCTGCTGCCCGGGGAGCTGGCCGATACCCTGCGGGCAGGCCTGCGCGCTTACGAGCGCAAAATCGCGGGCTACACCGCGCCCGAGGCCATCCTCACCGGCCTCGAGACCCGCACCAGCAGCCCGGTGCGGCTGAAACGGGAAGAGAATTTTGAGTGCGCCCAGCTGGCAGGTTTGTACCCCTGCGGCGAGGGCGCCGGATATGCGGGCGGCATCATGAGCGCTGCCGTGGATGGCCTGCGGGTAGCCCGGGCCATCATCAGCCGGTACAGCCCGGCAGAGGGATGAGTAAAAACATGAACGAAAACCAACGGGATACAGAACACCGCCCCGACGAGGGAAAACAGGTGCAACAGGAGCTGGAGCGCCAGCTGCGGGAGTTTGGCGATACCATGTCCGACGCGTTCCGCCACGGCTTTGAGGGCCGGGGCGAGGAGATCGGCGATAGGGTATGGGATGTGGGCCGTGCTGCCGTGGATGCCGCCAATTACGGCATCAATGCTGCAGGCCGCGCCGTGCGGGAGGGCCAGCAGGCTTACCGCAGGCAGGCAGAACAGGCAGGCGGCAATGCGGCTTGGGCCCGGCAGATCTTCGGAATGAAAACGAGAAGACCCCCGTGGAGACCCTCCGGGAAAGCGCCCGGAAGCGCCGGAACGCAGGCATTGCCCTGCTGGCCACGGGCATCACCTTTGCAGCGATTTTCGGCCTGAGTGCCCTGGCTGCGCTGTGGCGCTGGGCCTGTTTGAACCCAGTACCGTGATGGCAGACCTTGTAGCCAATGGTGACGAGCTGACCCAGGTGATGGTCGAAAGCGGTGCGGCCCTTGGCAGCTTTGCGCTGGGGACCCTCCAGGTATGCGCGTGGGTCTTTTCGGGCCTTACGCTGCCGTTCGTCTGGATGATCACAGAGGGGGCCGCCCGGATGAAAGCGGGCAAACGGATGGCAGGCTGTGCCGATCTGGCGGAAGAATTCGACTATAAAAAGGGCATCTCGTGGAGATGCTGGCCGACCTGCTCCACCAGAAAAAGCAGAAGACCCTCAAGCAGCTGCAGCGTTATATCCGGAAAAGCTGGCTGACAGCCTGGCTGGATGAGAAAAACGAAAAGCTTTACCTGACGGTGGAGGATTACCGCGCCGCTCAGGAGGAACAGAAAGCCGCCGCAGCAGCCGCATCCAAAGCAGAAACGCAGCCGAAACAGGACGCAGACGCTGTGCCGCTGAACCTGGAAGTGGCCCGGAGCTTTGCCCAGGTGCTGAAAAAAGAAAAAGCCCTCATGCAGGACGAGCGTGCCGTGGAGGAGCTGGATCACATGCAGAAGACCACCCAGGCCATCTGCGACTGGTTGGAAGCCCACCCGGAGAGCCTGCCCAAGGCCCGCCGTTTTGCAGAGTATTATATCCCCACCACCCTCAAGCTCCTGCACACTTATAACGATGTGCAGGGCCAGCAGGGGGAGAGCGCCGAGGCCATCCGCCGGGATATCGCCGGCATCCTGCATACGCTCAACCAGGCCTATGATAACCTCTACGATAAGCTTTTGAGCGATGTGGCGCTGGATGTTTCCAGCGAAATTGCCGCCCTGCAGGGGATGCTGGCGAATGACGGACTGACCGGGGAGGGGATGCTATGACCTACCGGGCCTGGAACCTGAAGACGCTGGATCGCGCGGCGGTGCGGGAGCTGACCCACGCCATCGCGGAACAGAATACCGAAGAACTGGAATATCACAGCCAGAGCGAGGAGCCCTGGACGGAAGCGCAATACAATGCCACCCTGGCCGCCCAGCAGAAAGAAACCGCCCTGCTGGCGGGCATTCTGGCGGCCCGTGGCATCACCGATCCGACGGAGGCGCTGACTCTGCTGGCGGGCGAGGAAGAGCTGACCGACCCCATGCTCCTGACCGACATGGACAAGGCCTGTGCCCGCATTTTGCAGGCCATTGACAACGAAGAGACCATCGTGGTCTTTGGCGACTACGATGTGGACGGCGTGACTGCCACGGCCCTGCTCTACCAGCACCTGAAAGGGATGGGAGCCAACGTCAAATGTATGCTGCCCAGCCGGGAGGGCGATGGCTACGGCCTCTCCAAAAACGCCATCCAGTCCATCCACGACAAGGGCTGCCAGCTCATCGTCACGGTGGACAACGGCATTGCCGCCATTGAGGAAGCCGAGTTTGCAGCCTCCCTGGGGGTAGACCTCATCGTCACCGACCACCATCTGCCCCACGAGGTGCTGCCCAAGGCTGTGGCCGTGGTGGATCCCCGCCGGGCCGACGACACCAGCCCTTTTAAGGGCCTGTGCGGTGCAGGCGTGGCATTCAAGCTCTGCGCGGCGCTGGACGGCTGCCCGCCGGAGGAGATGCTGGATTACTGCGGCGACCTGGCCGCCGTGGGCACGGTGGCTGACGTGATGCCCCTGACGGGGGAGAACCGAACCCTGGTCAAAGCAGGCCTGCGGCAGCTGCAGCAGACCGACCGCCCTGGTTTTATGGCTCTGCTGGAAGAAGTAGCCTTGCGGGCAAGCCCGTCACGGCAGAGAACGTCAGCTACGCCATTGCCCCCCGCCTCAATGCGGCGGGCCGGATGGACAGTGCCGTCACCGCCCTGCAGCTTGTCCTCTGTGAGGACGAGGACCGGGCCGCGGAGCTGGCCCACCGGCTGACGGAGATCAATGTTTCCCGGCAGGAGACGGAACAGGAGATCGTCAAGGCAGCGCAGGAGCTGCTGGATCGGGAGCCGGGCCTTTTGGAAGACCGGGTCATCCTGCTCTGGGGGCAGAACTGGCACCCCGGCGTCATCGGCATCGTGGCCTCCCGTCTGGTGGAAAAGACCGGGCGGCCCGTCATTGTCGTCTCCATTGATGAGAACGGCGAGGGCAAGGGCAGCGGCCGCAGCGTGCAGGGCTTCAACCTGCACGAGTGCATCGCTTCCTGCGCCGACCTGCTTCTCCGTTTTGGCGGCCATGCCATGGCGGCGGGCCTCTCGGTGCGGGCGGAGAATCTGATTGCCCTCCGCCGCCGGATGAACGATTGGGCGGCCCGGGAGTGTCCGGTGCTGTATACCCCGCCGCTGGAGTGCGACCTCTCCATCCGGCTGGACCGGGTCACGGTGGAAAGCGTAGCCCGGCTGGATCAGCTGGCCCCCTACGGCGCCGAGAACCCCACTCCGGTGTTCCTGCTGGAAAAAGCGTGGTGGAGGGCATCTACCCGGTCTCGGAGGGAAAGCACTGCCGCCTGCGCCTGCGGCAGGGGAATGCCAGCATTTACGCGGTCTGGTTCGGGATGCACCCGGAGCAGCTGCCCTACGCCATGGGCGATGTCGTGGATGCCGCCCTCAACCTCTCGGTGTATGAATCGGCCCGGGGCCCGCAGCTCTCCGGCCGCGTCATCGAGCTGCACCCGGCGGGGCTGGGCCATGCCGTGGCCGAGCAGACCGCGCTGGTGCAGGCCCTGCGCCGGGGCACCCCGCTGCAGGACGAACAGAAAAAGCTTATCGCTCCCGTGCGCGGTGAGATCATCACGGTGTACCGGGAGCTTCAGACCCGCCGCTGGCACGCGGAAGACCTGCAGCCTCTGTTTGCCAAGCTTGGCGAGCAGCAGACGGGAAAAACTCTGGTAGCGCTCACGGCGCTGGAACAGGTGGGCCTGATTGCCGCGGTAGAACACGGCGGGGCAAAGTTCTGGGAGCTTGTGCCCACGGCTGGGAAGAAAAACCTGGCCGACGCGCCCATCCTGAAATGTTTGGAGGGAGAGTAAAATGCCTGACGAAAAAGTAAAAACGGGGGCGGCCGGGGAGGATTCCTACTCGGCCAAGACCCACCTGCACCAGCCTGTGGTGGCACCGGAGACGGCCACCGTGGCCGCCACGGCCCTGCCGGCCAACGCGCCGGAGGGCGCTCTGCCCTCGGAAGTGCGGCCGGAGATCGTGACCTATGAAAAGCTTGTGGAGGCCATCAAGGCCAGCGGCAAGGCTTACAACATGGAGATGATCGATAAGGCCTACAACATGGCCAACGACGCCCACAAGGGCGTCTGCCGCCGCAGCGGCGAGCCCTATATCTGCCACCCGCTGGCTGTGGCCCGGCTGGTGCTGGACCTGGGCATGGACACCGAGAGCATTGCCGCCGCCCTGCTGCACGACGTGGTGGAGGATACCCCCACCACCATCGAGCAGATCAAATCCTCGTTCGGCGAGGAAGTGGCCCTGCTGGTGGACGGCGTCACCAAGCTGACGAAAATTCAGTTCTCCAACATCGAGGAGCTGCAGGCCGAGAACCTGCGCAAGATGCTGCTGGCCATGAGCCGGGATGTCCGGGTCATGATCATCAAGCTCTGCGACCGGCTGCATAATATGCGCACCGGCGACGCCTGGCCCGAGCAGAAGCGCCGGGATAAAGCCCGGGAGACCATGGAGGTGTATGCCCCCATCGCCAACCGTCTGGGCATCCTGAATGTGAAAGAGGAGCTGGAAGACCGCAGCCTCCATTACCTCGACCCTGTGGGCTACGAGGAGATCAACAAGATGCTCAGCGAGCGGGCTGGCGAGGAATTCCTGGCGGGCGTGTCCAGCGTCATCGAAAAGCGGCTGGAAGAGAGCGGCATCGAGGGTGCCACCATCAAGCGCCGGGTCAAGAGCATTTACGGCATCTACCGCAAGACCATCATGCAGAACAAGTCTTTTGACGAGATTTATGATATCTATGCGGTCCGCATCATTCTGGATACCCTGGCCGAGTGCTACAGCACCCTGGGCCTCATCCACGATATGTACCACCCGCTGCCCAACCGCTTCAAAGATTATATTTCCACCCCCAAGCCCAACGGCTACCAGAGCCTGCACACCACGGTCATCGGCCACGAGGGCGTCCCCTTTGAGGTGCAGATCCGCACCCGCAAGATGGACGAGATGGCCGAGTACGGCGTTGCAGCCACTGGAAGTATAAAGAGGGCCTGGATGGCCACGATAAGCTGGACGAGCGTCTGGCATGGGTGAGTCAGCTGTTGGAAAACCAGCGCGTCAGCGAGGACTCCGGGAACCTGCTCCATGATTTGAAGAGCGACCTGCTCCCCGAGGAGGTCTTTGCCTTTACCCCCAAGGGCGATGTCATCAACCTGCCCACGGGCGCCACCTGCATCGACTTTGCGTACGCCATCCACTCCGCCGTCGGCAACCGGATGGTGGGCTGCAAGGTCAACAACCGGATGGTCCCCATTGACCACATCGTCTCCACCGGCGAGATCATCGAGGTCATCCTCGGCCCGGCGGACAAGGGCCCCAGCCGCGACTGGCTCAAGATCGTGCGCACCAGCGAGGCCAAGAGCAAGATCCGCAACTGGTTCAAGAAGATGCGCCGGGAGGAGAACATCCAGGAGGGCCGTGACACGCTGGCCCGGGAGCTGCGCCGGGAGATGATCTTCATCCCGGACGACGAGCTGGATGAGTTCATCGGCAGCTGCTGCCGCCGTCTGCGCCAGAACAACGCCGAAGAACTGTACGCCGCCATCGGCTACGGCGGCATCACCATCGCTAACTGCCTGCCCAAGCTGAAAGAAGAGTGGCAGAAGCGGAAGAGCGAGGAAGATAAAAACGAACAGCTGGCCAAGGTGGACCTGAGCAAGGTCCACGCCACCGATGGCGTGGTGGTGGAGGGCTTTGATAACACCCCCATCAAGTTTGCCAAGTGCTGTTCGCCCCTGCCCGGGGACCCCATCGTGGGCTTTATCACCCGCGGCTTTGGCGTCTCCATCCACAAGCAGAGCTGTGTCAACGCCATTGCCAGCATGAAAGACCCCACCAACGCTCCCCGCTGGGTCAAGGCCTACTGGGCCGACAGCGTCAAGGACAGCTACAAAGCCGGCCTTGAGATCATTGCGCTGGACCGCAACGAGCTGCTGCGGGACGTGCTGGCGGCTCTGGCGGATATCCGGGTGCCCATCTACACCATGACGCCCGCCAGGTGGAAAACAACTGTGCCGTGGTCAGCCTGACCATCGGCATCAACAATACCGAGCACCTCAACCGGGTGGTGGCCCGCCTTTCCAAGATCAAGGATGTGCTCAAGGTGACAAGGAGTTAACAACATGCGTGCTGTCATTCAGGCCGTCTCCTCCGCCAGTGTGCGGGTCAACGGCGGGGAGCCCCGGCCCATCGGCCCCGGCCTCGTCATCCTGCTGGGCGTCAAAGATACCGATACGCTGGACATCGTGCCCAAGCTGGCGGAAAAATGCGCGGGACTGCGCGTTTTCAAGGACGAAAACGACAAGCTCAACCTCAGCGCAAAGGACCTCGGGTACTCGGCGCTGGTGGTGAGCCAGTTTACCCTCTACGGCGACACCCGCAAGGGGTTCCGCCCCAGCTTCATCAAGGCGGCAAAGCCCCCGCTGGCCGTGGATGCCTATGAGCTGTTCCTTGCCGAGATGAATCAGCAGGGCCTCAAGGAGGTCCAGCACGGCGAGTTCGGAGCCGACATGCAGGTCTCTCTCGTCAACGAGGGACCCTGCACCATCGTCATTGATACCGACGAGTGGAAGCATAAAGAGTAAGAGCGCCCTCTCAGGCGCTTTGCGCCAGCTCGGCCTCCCTTTGTCGCTTACGCGACATCTCCCTCCGGCCGGAGGAGTCTTTCAGAGGGCGAGCCAAGATATTTGTGAAGGAGAACACGATGCAGGCATTTCATCTTCTCGGCCCCGCGCCGTTTTACACCAATAGCTTCCTGCTCATCTCGGACGCGGGCCATGCGGTCATCATTGACCCGGCCGCCGAGGTGCAGGAGTACGATAAAATTCTAAAAGAGCACAACGCGCAGCTCACCACCATCCTCTGCACCCACGGCCACTATGACCATGTGGGCAGTGCAGGCACCCTCCGCCGGGAGCATAAGGCCAGGCTCTACTGTGAGCTGGTTGACTGCCGCGGCACCCAGCTGCTTCCCCTGAAAGCAGCCGATGTGGACAGCGGCTATGAGGAGGGGGAGACCATCGCCGTGGATGAGCTCAAGTTCACGGTCTGGCACACCCCCGGCCACACAGAGGGCGGCGTGGTGCTGCTCTGCGGCGAGTACCTCTTTGCCGGGGACACGGTCTTTCAGGGGAGCATGGGCCGCACCGACCTGGAGGGCGGCGATGACCGCAAGATGGAGCAGAGCCTGCGCAAGTTTGCAAAGCTGCCCATCCCCCGCGGGACGCAGCTGCTGCCCGGCCACGGGGATTTTTCCACCATGGGGCAGGAGCTGGACAATAACTTCTATATCCGGCAGGCGCTCCGGAACGCAAAGGCGGAATAAAGCATGAAAATATATATCACAGGCCTGCCCTCCGGCTACGAGGTGGAGCATCTGGTCCGGCTGTTTTACCCCATGGCACCCCTGACCCTCACCGCCCCGGAGGACGGCGAAGACTGCGTCTGGGCCGAAAAAAAGCCGGACGGCCTCTGGGCCATGGCGCGGGAGCGGGGAAAGAGCAAAACGGCGCGGGCCCTCCTGCCCGATATCGAGACGCCGGAGTTTGCGCTTGCCAGCCTGACGTATGATCTGCTGCGGGCATGGACGGGCATCCGCCCGCCCTGGGGCAAGATGACGGGCGTCCGCCCGGTGCGCCTCATCCACGATAAGCGGGCCGCTGGCTGGAGCGAGGAGGACATCGACCAGTTTTTCCTGGGCCGGTTCGACTGCTCCCGGCAGAAATACCAGATGGCCAAGGCCATTGCCGATCTGCAGGAGCCTATTTTAAAGGCGGGCAGCGTGCCCAAGACCTACAGCCTCTATATCGGTATCCCGTTCTGCCCCTCCCGGTGCAGCTATTGCAGCTTTGTCAGCTGCAACCTGGATCGGGACCGCAAGATGGTGCAGCCCTATGTGGACTGCCTCTGCCGGGAGGTGGAGGAGATCAAAGCACAGGCTGACAAAGCGGGCCTGACCCTCTGCAGCATCTACATTGGCGGCGGCACCCCCACCAGCCTCTCGGCGGACCAGCTGCGCCAGCTGATGGGCACCGTGCGGGAGAATTTTGACCTCTCTCAGGTGATGGAGTACACCGTGGAGGCGGGCCGACCGGACTGCACCGACGCCGAAAAGCTGGCGGTCATCAAGGAGTACGGGGCCACCCGTATCTCCATCAACCCCCAGACATTCTCGGACGAGGTGCTGGCCGGCATTGGCCGCAAGCACTCGGCACAGGACATTCTGGACTGCTATGCCGATGCCCGGAAAGCAGGCCATACCGACATCAACATGGACCTCATCGCGGGCCTGCCGGGGGACACGGTGGAGGGCTTTGAGCATAGTCTGCGGCAGGCCATCGCGCTGGACCCGGAGAATATCACCGTCCACACCCTGACCCTCAAGCGGGCCTCCCGCATCGTGATGGAGGACCAGAAAGAGAACGACTATGCCGATGTAGCCGCCATGCTGGAAAAATGCCATCTGCTGGCCGAGGCGGGCTACCGCCCGTATTACCTCTACCGCCAGAAGAATACCTTGCAAAATCTGGAAAACGTGGGCTGGTGCAAGCCGGGCCACGAGGGATATTATAATATCTATATCATGGAGGAAGTCCAGACCATCCTCTCCGCCGGCGCGGGCGGCAGCACCAAGCTGGTGGCCGACGGCGGAAAACGGATGCAGCGCATCTTCAATTTCAAGTATCCGAATGAGTATATCCAGCGCTTTGCGGAGGTACTGGAACGGAAAAAAGGAGTGGCTGATTTTTATGATCACGATTTGGGTCCCGAAACGGTTGGTTGAAGTCGGGCTGTACAACGTTGCAGCCCGCAGCCCGGCGGAGCTTGCCGCCCTGAGCGAGCAGAGCTACCGGGAGCGGGTGCGCTATGCCGCCGAGAAAGTGCGCTTTTCCGGCACGAAGATCGTCATGCTGACCGGCCCCTCGGCCAGCGGCAAGACCACCTCGGCTCATAAGCTGGCCGAGGAGCTGGAGCGCCAGGGCACCCCGGCCAGGGTGGTCAGCCTGGACAATTTCTTCCGGGGGGCCCAGTATTACCCCCGCCTGCCGGACGGCACGCTGGACTATGAGAACCCCGATACGCTGGATCTGCCCCTCATCCGCCAGTGCCTCAAGGAGCTGAGCGAGACGGGCAAGACCGTGCTGCCCGTCTACGATTTTTCCAAGGAGGCACGCTCCAGTGAGACGGAAGAGATCGACCTGAAAGGCGGCGTCTGCATTGTGGAGGGCATCCACGCCCTCAACCCGGAGCTGACGAGCCTTGTTCCTGGCGACCAGATCTACCGCGTCTATGCGGGCCTGCGGGAGGAATACTGCATCGACGGCCGTCGCACCATCAACACCCAGGATATCCGCCTGTGCCGCCGCACCCTGCGCGACGCCGCCACCCGCGGCCGCAGCCCGGCCAAAACGCTGGCCATGTGGGACCGTGTGCTGGACGGCGAGACCCGGTATATCAAGGGGTTCAAGACCACGGCGGATTTCCTGCTGGATACCTCGTTCACCTATGAGCTGGGCCTGATCGCAAAGCTGCTGCAAAAGGTGCGCCAGCAGTTCACGCTGGAGGGCCATAACGCGGAGCTCTGGGACGAGACCGCCCGCCGCTTTGAGCATGTGGCCCCGGTGGCGCTGGACCTGCTGCCCGCCGACAGTATGCTGCGGGAATTCTATGCCGGCGAGATCGGCGGCAAAACCGCGCAGTGACGCGCCCTTTTGTGTAAATGCGAAAAAACTGTTGCCAAACCTGCACCAAACTGTAAAAGTTGCGGTGGATTCGTTGCAATCCCCTTTTGAGTGCGCTATAATGAAACCACCATCTGGAAGCACGGGCAGGACGCCTGTGCCGTTGGCAGAAACCCGGAAAAACTGCCGGGTACAAACAAGAGAGGTGCCTTTTATGGATTTCAATAAGCTCAAGGAAATGGGTCTGGAATACGCCGAGAAAGGCAAGAATGCCGCCATGGATCTGGCCGAGAGAGGCAAGACCCAGGCAAAGATCGTGAGCGAGCAGGCAAAGCTGGCCAAGGCACAGCGTCAGCTGGGCGCGCTGGTCTACAGCCTGGCCAAGGGCAATGAGGAAAACCAGCCCCTCGTGGACAAATACATCGAGATGATCGATTCCATTGAGCAGGAGCTGGCGTCCCTCAAGGAGGCGCTTGGCCCCGCCGCGGTGGAGATCACCCGTGATCTGGAGGAAGAGCCTGTTGCAGCGGATGCCGCTCCCACGGAAGAACCGGCAGCAGAAACGCCCGCCGCCGCGGAGGATGCCCCCAAGGCCTGTCCCCAGTGCGGTGCTCCGGTCTCGGACGATGCACTGTTCTGCAACAAGTGCGGCGCGCAGCTGTAAGTACAGCCAAAATTCCGCTGGGGCGGTGTCCTGCTGGGGTACCGCCCCTTTGTATGTGAAAAATGTGCGAGAAATTGGCCGCAAAAGCCGGAAAATGCGCTTGAACCCTTGCAAAAGGGCGAAAGCTGCGGTACAATTAAAATCCAGTTTTTGAGCACAGGAGGGATGCGCCATGCAGGACTGGCCGGATCGTGAGCACTATACGGCCGAGGATCTTGTCCAGATCATCCGCATCCTGCGGGACCCGGAAACGGGCTGTCCGTGGGACAAGGTGCAGACCCACGCCTCCATCCGGAAAAACTTCCTGGAGGAGACCTGTGAGGCGCTGGAGGCCATTGACGCCGACGATGCCGACATGCTCCGGGAGGAGCTGGGCGATGTGCTGATGCAGGTGGCGTTCCATGTGGTGCTGGAGGAAGAGCGCGGGCGGCTCAACTTTGAGCAGGTCTGCCGGGAGGTGTGCGAGAAGCTGGTCTTCCGCCACCCGAACATCTTTGCTTCCTCCGCGGCCCGGAATGCTGGTATAAACAGCTGGGACGCGCTCAAAAATAAGGAAAAGGGCCGCCGGACCCTGGCCGATGAGCTGGATACCGTGCCGGCCACCCTGCCTGCGCTGATGCGTGCCCAGAAGCTGCAGAAGCGGGCGGCAGGCCATGGCGTGGGCAGCCAGACGCCCCGACAGGCAGAGAATGCCCTGCACGCGGCGGAGGCGGCCTGGGATGCCAGAACACCGGAAAACGCCCCGCAGGCGGCTGGTGAGCTGCTGTTTGCCGCCGTGGACGCCCTGCGGCAGGAGGGCATTGACGCCGAGGAGGCGCTGACCTTTGCCGCCAAACGATTTGCGCGGGAAGCAAAGCACCAATCAAACGGGTAACAGGCAGAGAGACTGCCTGCTCGAATAACAAAACGAAGAAGAGAAACATTTGTGGAGGTTTTCGATTATGACCAAGACGGATCTGATCGCACAGGTTGCGGCAAATACCGAGATGAGCAAGAAGAGCGCGGAGATGGCAGTCAACGCTGCTTTTGAGGCATTGGGCAAGGCAATGGCTGAGGGTGAGAAGATCTCCATCTCCGGCTTTGGCACCTTTGAGGTGCGTGAGCGCGCCGAGCGTCAGGGCATCAACCCCCGCACCCGCGAGCCCATCACCATCGCTGCTTCCAAGAGCATCGTCTTCAAGCCTGGCAAGGCTCTGAAAGACACCCTGTAAAAACTGCTTTTTGCCGCCGGAACCTCCCACCGAGGCCCGGCGGTTTTTGTTGTGTAAACCTCTCAGTCATCGCTTCGCGATGCCAGCCACTCCCCTTTCGGCACTTTCGTGCCACCTCCCCCGACCGGGGAGTCTTTCCTGAGCAGGGGAACCCTTGGCAGGCCGGGCAGGTCTGAGTAGGACGCATGGGTTTTCCCTGTTGTCAAAGGGCGGGCCCTGCTGTCTAGATTGGAGTCTTTATGAGATTGGACAAATATCTGAAAGTTTCGCGGCTCATCAAGCGCCGCACCGTAGCCAATGAGGTGGCTGATGCAGGCCGGATCCTCATCAACGGCAAGATCGCCAAGGCCAGCCAGGCCGTCAAGGCCGGGGACATCATTGAGGTGACGTTCGGCAACCGGCCCATCAAGGTCAAGGTGCTCTCCGATGTGGAGCCCCGCACCAAGGACGTGGCCCGGGAGATGTACGAGATCATCAGCGAATAACCCCGCCTGCCTCCTCATACTCTGTAAAAAGGGGAGGGGAGACGGATGACAAAGGCGGAAGCACAAAATAATAACGCCCTGCCCCATGACCTGATCCTGGAGGGGCGGGGGAAGCTGACCGTGACCGGCGTGCGGCGGATGCTGCGGTGTGACCCCGACAGCGCCGCCATGGAGACCACCAAGGGCACCCTCACGCTGGCCGGGGCCCAGCTCAGCGTCACCAGCCTCGATCTCGACAAAGGCGAGGTGAAGCTCACCGGGCGGGTGGATGTGCTGGAGTATACGGCTCAGCGGACGGCGGGCGGGTTTCTGCACCGCCTGTTCCACTGATGGGCCCGGCGCTTTCCCCCGGGCAGGTGGGGCAGGAGGCTGCCGCCTGCGCCGTGCTGGGGCTG
>NZ_QTVP01000029.1:0-28332 GCF_003460645.1 Faecalibacterium sp. OF04-11AC
CCAAAGCTTCGGATCTCGACAATCCCTATGGGCGGTACTTCGGATCTCGACAATCCCTATGGGCGGTACTACGGCACGGCCCGCAAGCGGGAAGATCTGCGCAAATGAACCATAAAAGTCTCTCATCCTGCCGGGTGAGAGGCTTTTCCTTTATAATTTTATTCGCTTTATTCCCTCCGCGTTTGAAAAATTATCCGCTTTGAAAGCGCTGGGGTTTTGTTGTTTCTCCATCCGGGTTATGGTATACTAATCAAGTATTCTCATAAATCACAGAACAAAGGATGTGGATTCCCCATGGACGCACTGGACAAAGCACGCGCGGAGATCGACGCGGTGGACGCGCAGCTGGCGGCGCTGTTTGAGCGCCGGATGGCCGCGGTGCTGGCCGTTGCCGAGTACAAAAAGGCCCACGGCCTGCCCATCTTTGACGCCGCGCGGGAGGCGGTGGTGCTGGACAAAGCCGCCGCCCGCATTCAGGAGCCCGCTCTGCGCCCCTACTACCGGGACCATGTCCAGAACATGATGGACGTTGCCAAGCAGTACGAGGCCGCGGTGCTGGGCCGCAACCGCGCCGCCTATCAGGGCGTGGAGGGGGCCTTTGCCCACATCGCGCTCAAAGCGCTCTTCCCCCATGCCGAGGCCATCAGCTACCCCACCTGGGATGAAGTGTTCGACGCCGTGGAGCGGGGCGACGCCTCCCACGGCGTGGTGCCGTTTGAAAACAGCCACGCGGGCGATGTTTCCGCCGTGCTGGACCTGTGCTACAACCACCCGGACCTCTGGGTGGTGGATGTCTACGACCTGCCCGTCTCCCAGAACCTGCTGGTGCTGCCCGGCACCCAGCTCAACGAGCTGAAGATGGTGTACAGCCACCAGCAGGCCATTGCCCAGAGCGAGACGTTCCTGCGGCAGTTCCACCTGCCCGCCACGGCCATGCCCAACACCGCCATGGCGGCCAAATTTGTGGCTGACGGCGGCGACCGCAGACATGCCGCCATTGCCAGCGTGGAAACAGCGGCCCTGTACGGGCTGGAGGTGCTGGTGCCCAGCATCAACACCGACGGCGACAACACCACCCGCTTCGTCGTGCTGAGCAAAGAGAAGCCCACGGCGGGCAACCGGTTCTCCCTGCTGTTCACCGTGGACAACAAGCCCGGCAAGCTGGCCGAGGTGATCCAGATCATCGGTGCCAGCGGCTACGATATGGAGTCCATCAAGAGCCGCCCGCTGCCCCATGTCCCCTTTGATTATTACTTTTATGTGGAGCTGGTGGGCGACCCCACCGCCGACGAGACCGCCGCGCTGCTGCGCGAGCTGGATCATACCTGCCGCACCGTGCGGCTGTTAGGAGTGTACACAAAATGAGCGAATTTATCGGAACCAAGCTCACCATGAACCTGGGCGAGCGCAGCTATGATATCATTTTAAAGAGCGGCGCGCTGGAAAACCTGTACCAGTTCGCCCGGCTGGACCGCCGGGTGGCCGTCGTCACCGACAGCGGCGTGCCTGCCCAGTACGCCCAGCGGGTGGCCGACCAGTGCAAGGACGCCAAGATCATCACCGTGCCCCAGGGTGAGGCCAGCAAGAGCTTTAAAATTTTGGAGACCGTCCTGCGCCAGATGCTGGAATTCAATATGGGCCGGGGCGACCTGGTCATCGCCGTGGGCGGCGGTGTCGTGGGCGACCTGGCAGGCTTTGCGGCCTCCATCTACATGCGCGGCATTGATTTCATCAACTGCCCCACCACCACCCTCTCCATGATCGATTCCTCCATTGGCGGCAAGACCGCCGTGGACCTGGGCGACACCAAAAACATCGTGGGCGCTTTCTGGCAGCCCAAACTGGTCATCGTGGACCCGGAGACGCTGTCCACCCTGCCCCGCCGCCACTACATCAACGGCCTGGCCGAGGCCGTCAAGGCCAGCCTGTTGGCCGACCCGGAGCTGTTTGCCATCTTTGAAAAAGGCGATGTGGACGCGCGGATCGGCGAGATCATCTACCGCAGCCTCCGCTTCAAAAAGAACATCGTGGAGCAGGACGAACAGGAGCACGGGATGCGCAAAGCCCTCAATTTCGGCCACACCATCGGCCATGGCATTGAGGCCGTCAAGGGCATCAAGGGCCGCCGCACCGTGGGCCTGTTCCACGGCGAGTGCGTGGCACTGGGCATGCTGCCCATGATCGAATCCAAAGCCCTGCAGAAGCGGGTGCGGGCCGTTTACCGCCGCCTGGGCCTCCCGCTGCGCACCACCTACAACAAAGAAAAAGTCCTGGCCGAGATGCTGCACGATAAAAAGGCGCAGGGCGGCCAGATCACCATGATCAAGGTCCCCGGCCTTGGCTGCTGGCGGGCCGAGACCATCCCGGTAGAGGGCCTTCGCCCCCTGCTGGGCATGGAGGAATAAGCCCATGAAAAACACTTACGGCAGCGCGCTGGCGCTGACCATTTTCGGCGAGAGCCACGGTGCCGCCATCGGCGCAGTGCTGGACGGCATGGCGGCAGGCGTCCCCGTGGACGAGGCCCGCGTTGCCGCCTGCATGGACAAGCGCCGGGCCCGGGGCGACGGTCTTTCCACCGCCCGGGTGGAGGCCGATCAGGTCCAGTTTCTTTCGGGCGTGGTCAACGGCCACACCACCGGCACGGCCATTGCCTGATGATCGAGAACCAGAACACCCGCAGCGGCGATTACGCCAAGACCGCCGACCTGCTCCGCCCCGGCCACGCCGATTATACGGCCTACGCCAAATACCACGGCTTTCAGGATGCCCGGGGCGGTGGACACTTCTCCGGCCGCGTCACTGCCGCGCTGGTGGCGGGCGGTGCCATCGTGCTGGACGCCCTGAGCCGGGCGGGCATTGACATTTCCACCCATATTGCCCGGTGCGCGGGCATCTCCGATACGCCTTTCGCGCTGGATGACCCCGCCGCATTGGCCGCTCAGGCAGAAGCACTGGTGGGCAAGCCGGAGGGCTTTGCCCTGCTGGACACCACCGTAGAAGAACCCATGAAAGCCGCCATCCGGGCCGCCGGTGCCGACGGCGACAGCGTGGGCGGCATTTTGGAGACCGCCATCCTCGGCCTGCCGGCAGGCCTGGGCGAACCCTATTTTGACAGCGTGGAGAGCCTGCTGGCCCATGCGGCATTCTCCATCCCGGCCGTCAAGGGCATTGAGTTTGGCACCGGCTTTGGCTTTGCGGACCTGCGCGGCTCCGCCGCTAACGACGCGTTCCGGATGGACGAGGTCGGCCGGGTCGTCACCCGGACCAACCACAACGCGGGCCTCAACGGCGGCATCTCCAACGGGATGCCCGTGGTCTTCCGCACCGTGGTCAAACCCACGCCCAGCATCTACAAACGGCAGGACACGGTCGATTATGTCGCCCGCAAGAATGCAACGCTCTCCATCCAGGGCCGCCATGACCCCTGCATCGTGCCCCGGGCCGCCATCGTGCAGACCTGCACCGCCGCTTTGGTGGTGGGCGACCTGATGACCACCCGATATGGCACGGCATGGATGGAGCGGCCCACCAGTTACCGCAGGGAGGAATCGTAATGGAATATGGACTCATCGGCGGCAGACTTGGACACTCTTACTCCAAGCTCATCCATGAAATGCTCTGCGGCTACCGGTACGACCTGTGCCCCCTGCCCACGGAGGCGGATGCCCGGGCGTTCCTGGAAAAGCGGGCGTTCAAGGCCATCAACGTGACCCTGCCCTATAAGCGGCTGGTCATGGAATACTGCTCTTTCATCGACCCCCGGGCCAAGGCCATCGGGGCCGTGAACACCGTTGTCAATCACAACGGCCTGCTCTACGGCTATAACACCGATTACCTGGGCTTTGCCCACCTGTGCGCGGCCCATGGCGTCGATTTCACGGGCCGCACGGTCCTGATCCTGGGCACCGGCGGCACCCACAACACCACCAGCGCGGTGGCCAAGGACAAAGGCGCGGCCAGGATCCTGACCGTCAGCCGGAAGCCCGACCCCGCCAAGGGTGAGCTCTCCTACGAGGAAGCTGTCCACAGCGGGGCGCAAATCGTCATCAACACCACACCCGCGGGCATGTACCCGAATGTCGGTACCTGCAATCTGGACATTGCCGCTATGCCGGGCCTTGAAGCCGTGCTGGACGTGGTCTATAACCCCGAAAAGACCGAGATCATCCTCCGGGCCGAGGAAGCCGGGGTCCCGGTGGCCGCCAGCGGCCTGGAAATGCTGGTGGCACAGGCCGTGTACGCGGCGGAGTATTTCCTCGACCGCAAGTTTGAGGATGCCCCGGCGGAAATTTCCCGCGTCACGGCGGCCATCCGGCGGGATACGCTCAATGTCGTCCTCATCGGGATGCCCTCCTCCGGCAAATCCACCATCGGGCGGATGCTGGCCGAAAAGCTGGGCAAGCGCTTTATTGATCTCGACGACGAGGTGGTCAAGGCCGACGGCCGCACCATCCCGGAGATCTTTGCCGCCGAGGGCGAGGACAGCTTCCGCCGGAAAGAGACGGAGCAGATCGCCCGGTTTGCCAAAGAGGGGCGGCAGCTGCTCTCCTGCGGGGGCGGCGTCATCAAGCGGCCCGAGAACATCCGGCTGCTGCACCAGAACGGCGTCATCCTCTTTTTGGACCGCCCGCTGGAAGCGCTGACCGTGGGCGGCGGCAGGCCGCTCTCCTCCAGCACCGACGCCCTCCGTGCCATGTACACCGAGCGCAGGCCGCTGTATCTGGCGGCAGCGGACGCCGTTGTGCCCAACCACACTACCGTCACGGACGCGGTGAACGCGGCCATGGAGGCTCTGGATGAAATTTTTGATCATTAACGGCCCGAACCTCAACCTGATGCACTTTACCGAGCCGGGCGTGGCCGGGCAGATCGACTACAACGCCCTGCTGGATTATCTGGAAGTCTGCTGCCAGCAGATGGACATTCAGGTGGAGTTTTTCCAGTCCAACCACGAGGGCGACCTCATCGACGAGATCCAGTCCGCCGCAGGCCGGGCGGACGGCATCGTCATCAACCCGGGCGGCTATGCCCACTACAGCGTGGCCATTCTGGACGCGCTGCGGGTCTGCGGCGTGCCCGCCGTGGAGGTCATGCTCAGCGAGCCGGACAGCCACGAGCCGTTCCGCCAGACGGATGTGGTCTCCTTTGGCTGTCAGGGCCATTTTATCGGGGAGGGCATCAGCGGCTATCTGCACGCCTGCGCCTACCTCGTCCAGCTGCTCCGCATCGACGGCAGCGGGCACACTCACTTGGTGATGTAGCCTCTCAGGCGCTGGCCAGCGAGCGCGAGACGGAGCGGTTTTCAATGATTCCAAAAGAAGGGACGTAAATTCAATGATTATTTCCACCAAAAAAGGCACCCCGAAAGTAGAGCTTGAGAAGATCGTCGATAAATTTGAGAAGCAGGGCCTTGATGTTACCCTCATCACTGGCAAGGACTACAATGTCTTTGGTCTGGTGGGCGACACCACCAAGATCGATGAGCGGGACGTGCTGGCCAACCCCTGGATCGACAATGTCACCCGCGTGTCTGCCCCCTACAAGCGCGCCAACCGCCTGTTCCACCCCGCCGATTCCGTCATCGACTGCGGCGGCGTGAAGATCGGCGGCAAGGAGAAGATCGCCGTCATGGCAGGCCCCTGCAGCATTGAGGGCGAGGAGCAGGCCCTGCGCATCGCCCAGTCCGTCAAGGCCGGCGGTGCCACGCTCTTCCGCGGCGGCGCTTACAAGCCCCGCACCTCTCCCTACTCGTTCCAGGGTCTGGAAACCGAGGGCATCCTCGACATGGTCAAGGCCCGCGAGGCCACCGGAATGCCCATCGTTTCCGAGCTGATGAGCGAGGACCGCATCCCCGAGTTTGAGGAGTATGTGGACGTGGTGCAGATCGGTGCCCGCAACATGCAGAACTTCCAGCTGCTGAAAGCCGTTGGCAAGATGCACAAGCCCGTGCTGCTCAAGCGCGGCCTGTGCAACACCATCGAGGAGTGGATCATGTCCGCTGAGTACATCATGGCCGGCGGCAACGAGAACGTCATCCTCTGCGAGCGCGGCATCCGCACCTTTGAGAAGTACACCCGCAACACGCTGGACCTCTCCGCTGTGCCCATCATCCACGAGAAGACCCACCTGCCTGTCATCGTAGACCCCAGCCACGCCACCGGCAAATCCAACCTGGTGGAGCCCATGATGATCGCGGCCGTGGCCGCCGGTGCCGACGGCCTGGAAGTGGAAGTCCACTACGACCCCGCCCACGCATGGAGTGACGGTGCCCAGTGCCTGACTCCGGACGCCTTTGCGCAGGCCATGGCAAAGTGCCGCCAGGTGGCATGGGCCATTGGCCGGGAGATGTAATTTTTATGATCGTTCAGATTCAGCCCCCCGCCCGCATCGGCGGCACGGTGTCCGCACCTCCCAGCAAGAGCATGGCCCACCGGGCCGTGCTCTGCTCCGCGCTGGCCAAGGGCACCTCTCACATTGAAAATCTCGAGTTCAGCAAGGATATCTCGGCCACGCTGGCCGCTGCCGGGCAGCTCTGCGCCCGGGTGGAATCCGGTCCCGCCGACGTCCTTGTGGAGGGACTGGGGCATTTCCGCCCCGTGTTCGGCCCGGTGGACTGCTGCGAGAGCGGCAGCACCCTGCGGTTCCTCATCCCTCTGGCAAGCCTTACCGGGCAGTCCATCACCTTTGTGGGCCGCGGGCGGCTGATGGAACGGCCTCAATCTGTATACGAAACGTTATATCGAGAGCAGAATCTCCATTTCGAGCAGGCAAACGGGCAGCTGACCGTGGCCGGAAGCCTGCGCAGCGGGGAGTACACGCTGGCGGGCAATGTGTCCAGCCAGTTCATCAGCGGGCTGCTGTTCGCCCTGCCCCTGCTGGCCGGGGACAGCACCCTGCACCTCATCCCGCCGGTGGAGAGCCGCAGCTACATTGAGATGACCCGGGCCGCGCAGGCGGCATTCGGCGTCACCAGCCATTGGCTGGACGACGCCACCCTCTGCATCCCGGGCGGGCAGCAGTACCACCCCCGCGATTACATCGTGGAGGGCGATTACAGCCAGGCAGCGTTCCTCGCCGTGCTGGGGGCTGTCAAGGGCGGCATCACCCTTACCGGGCTGGCCGCCGAGACCCTGCAGGGCGACGCGGCCATTCTGGACATCCTGCGCCGCTGCGGGGCAAAGTTCACGCGGACCGAGGCAGGGCTTGTGTTCGAGCAGGCCCCGCTCCACGGCGTGGACATCGACCTGGCCGACTGCCCCGACCTGGGCCCTGTGCTGATGGTTCTGGGCCTGCTGTGTGAGGGGACGACCGTGATCCGGAACGCCGAGCGGCTCCGCATCAAAGAGAGCGACCGCATTGCGGCCATGGAGGCCGAGCTGCGGGCCTGCGGCGGCGTTCTTTCCAGTGAGGGCGGTACGATCACGGTGCAGGGCTGCAAACCGCGGCTCCATGCCCCGGAGGCCCCCCTCAGCGGCCACAACGACCACCGGGTGGTCATGAGCCTGACGGTGCTGGCGCTGGCGGCGGACATCCCGCTGGCCATTAACGAGGCCGAAGCCGTGCAGAAGAGCTGGCCCCATTTCTTTGACGCCCTCAAACCGCTGGGCGTGGAGGTACACTATGCTGGATAAATCCAAACGCTATCTCATCGTAGGCCTGGGCCTGCTGGGCGGCAAGTACGCCCTGGAGCTCACCCGGGCAGGCTACACCGTGGACGGCATCAACCGCAGCGAGGGGCACTTGCAGTTTGCCCTTGACCACGGCTATATCCGCAGCGGCAAGACCCACGATTTTGAGGACCTGGTGCAAAGCGCTGACCATATCATTTTCGCGCTTTACCCCACCGCCATGATCGAGTGGTTCAAAACTTACGGCTCCCTGCTCAAACCCGGCTGCATCTTCACCGATGTCTCGGGCGTCAAAACCGGGCTGGTGGAGCCCATCCAGGCCCTGTGCCCGGACGGCGTGGAATTCATCGCCAGCCACCCCATGGCGGGCCGGGAGACTTCCAGCGTGGAGCATGCTGCCGAGGTCAATTTTGCCCCGGCCAACTTCATCATTACCCCGACGGAAAAGAACACCCCGGAGGCCGTCCAGTGGGCCAGAGAGCTGGCGGAGGTGCTGGGCTTCAAGCACATCTGCACCCTGACGGTGCAGGAGCACGACAAGATGATCGGCTATGTGAGCCAGCTCTGCCACGCCATCGCCGTCAGCCTGATGTGCGCCAACGACAACACTTCCCTGTGTGAGTACACCGGTGACTCGTTCCGCGACCTGACCCGCATTGCCCGGATCAACGATAAAATGTGGGCGGAGCTCTTCCTCTGGAACAAGGAGAATCTGATCGCGGAGATCGACCAGTTTGACGCCGCGCTGTCCCAGATGCGGAACGCGCTGGTGGCCAGCGACCGGGACAAACTGGAAGAGATGTTCCGCCTTTCCACCCAGCGCCGCGCCGCGTTCGACAAAAAGGCTCCGTAAATCTCTCAGTCACCGCTTCGCGGTGCCAGCCGTTCCCCTTTCGGCACTTGCGTGCCACCTCCTCCGGCCGGAGGGAGATGGCGCTGCAAGCGACAGAGGGAGGATGGCCCTTGGCAGGCCGGGAAAGTTTGCTCAAAACGCATGGGTTTATTCTGTTGTAAAAGAGTGGGCCCTGCTGTGTTCTGTTAGGAGGATCTATGCCTAAGCAGGAAGGACAGAAATCTAAGCTTTTGGCGCTGCTGCGCATCTTTGAGCAGCAGACCGACGAAAACCATCTGCTCAACGTCCCGCAGCTGGTGGAGATGCTGGCCCGGCAGGGCATTTTGTGTGAGCGCAAGAGCGTTTACAGCGACATCGAAGCCCTCAACGCGCTGGGCTACGATATCCAGCTCAAGCGGGGGCGGCACGGCGGCTACTGGATGGCCAGCCGCACCTTTGATCTGGCCGAGCTCAAGCTGCTGGTGGACGCCGTGCAGTCCAGCCGGGTCATCTCCAAATCCACCAGTGACAAGCTCATCAAAAAGCTGGAGGGTCTCACCTCCCATTACGAGGGCAGCCAGCTCCAGCGCCAGGTCTATGTCGATGGCCGCCCCAAGAGCGCCAACAAGGAGCTGCCTTACAGCGTAGATGCCCTGTTCTCGGCCATCAACAAGGGCCGGATGGTACAGTTCCGCTACAAAAAAGTAGGCCGCCCCGAGACGCGCACCATCAGTCCCTGGCAGATGGTCTGGGAAAACGGCTGCTACTACCTCATTGCCTATCAGGATGAGAAATCCCCTGCCGGCATCCGCCACTACCGGGTGGACAAAATGGCAGGCGTTCTGGTGCTGGACGCTCCCCGCCGGGGCAAGGCGCAGTTTGCCGGGTTTGACCTGCCCAGCTACCTCAAAAAGCATTTCAACATGTACGGCGGGCCGGAGCACTCCGTCACCCTGCGCTGCACCGCCGATCTTGAACCCGCCATGCGGGAACGCTTTGGCACCTCGCCCATCCTCATCCCGGAGGGAGAGACGCATTTCCACTTCACCGTGCCCATCTGCGTCAGCGACCAGTTTTACGGCTGGGTCTGCGGCTTTGGCGGCAAGGTGGAGATCACCGCCCCCGCTGCCGTCCGCAGCGGCCTGCAGGAGATGACGAGCCGCATCGCACAGGCACACCAACCTGTTTAACAAAAAGGGACAGCCAATGGCTGTCCCTTTTTGTGTTTATTCGGTTTCAATATAGCTGCTGTAAAATTCAACCGCGAATTTGCAGCAGTCAACTTTGTATCGCCTATTCTTTTGTAAAAAGTCATAACTGCAACTTACAGCAATGACTCAAGAAGTGCGATAACTACACAATAGTCATCTGTATTGGAGGATTTTCGTTCATAAATGGCAGAAGAAATAGTCATATCTTCAAACAGCGCTTTAAACGAGTTTGTTAAACCAAGATAGTGGAGAACCCCCTTGGAATATCCATAAAGAGACTCTCCTTTATGCACCCGCTTTTTCCGATTCACTGCTCCACAAAATCTGAATTTTCCGCTTGTTGGAGGCACAATCACGCAGATACAGATTGATAAGCGTCTGGTAGGGAATGCCTACCTGTTCGGACTGCGCTTTGAAGTAGTCGATGGTGTTGTTATCAATGTTGATGGTGATTTGCCTTTTCAAAATCTTGGCGTAAGGGTTCTTCCGGGCATCAGAAAAATCATATTCTGCACGCATAATCATAAACCTCACTTTCGATAGAATTTACTTTCCGTTTTGGTCGCTCTCCGGGCCGAGATGATCCGGATGACCGTGTCAGAAGCGCGATAGCAATGGCAGACGATGAGCAGATTTGCCTTGTTGCTAAGACCGAGGATGATAAACCTCTCTTCTGCCTCGGAATGATCAGGGTCGTCGATTACCAGGGCTTCATCGTCATAAAATACCGTTTTGGCTTCTTCAAACGATATGTTATGTTTGTTTTGGTTGATATGGTTCTTGTTTTCGTCCCACTCAAATTGTATGCATTCCATAATTATATTATAATTATATAGTTGAAGAAAGTCAAGAAAATAGCCGTTGTATCGCTTCTAAATTTATTTCTCAAACTCCAGGTCGCCGGGCAGAATCAGATCCAGCTCGGCAGCAGGCTCGGCCACAAGGCGGCGGCTCTGGTTGAAGATGGCCTTTTCCAGCGTGTTGCGGGCCAGGCGGCCATTGCCGGCGGTGCGGCTGTCCAGCGCCTGACGGCGCTTGTAGTAGCCCAGCAGCGGGAACGTGCAGCTCTCGGCCAGACGGTAGCCCTTGCCTTTGGCCAGCACCGTGGTGATGTCCAACAGCTCGTCGGCGGTGTAATCCGGGAACTCGATCTTGTTTGGAAAGCGGCTGGCAAGGCCGCTGTTAGCGGTGAGAAATGTCTCCATCTCCTTGGTGTAACCCGCCAGAATAACCACCAGCTCGTCCCGGTGGTCCTCCATCCCCTTGACAAGTGTGTCGATGGCCTCCAGGCCAAAGCTGTCCTGCTCGCCCCGGTAGAGGCTGTAGGCCTCGTCAATGAAGAGGACCCCGCCCAGTGCGCTCTCGATGACGCTGTTGGTCAGGGGGGCGGTGTGGCCGGTGTAGCGGCCCACAAGGTCGCCGCGGCTCACCTCAATGAGCTGCCCGCCCTTGAGGGCCCCGATGGCCTTGAGATACCGGGCCACCAGCCGGGCAATGGTGGTCTTGCCCGTGCCGGGGTTGCCCGTGAAGATCATGTGCATGGAGAGGCTGGCGGTCTTAAAACCAGCCGCCGCCCGGCGCTGCTGCACCTGAATGTTATCCGCCAGACCGAAGACATATTCCTTGACGGGGGCAAGGCCCACCAGCTCGTCCAGCTCCCGTTTGATCTCGTCCACGGCGCCTGTATAGGCGGCAGGCAGCAGGTCAAAGAGCCGGGCGGGTGCTGCATTCCCCTGCTGAAAGTCGATGCCGTCCGGCCGGGCGGTGAGAGTCACGGTGCCCGTCAGCTTTTTGTCGGTCTGCAGGCAGTACTCGCTCAGGGCCCGGAAAATTTTATCGCAGCAGGCAGCAAGCCCTGCCGCCCCCTGTTCGGGCGTGCACCGGGCCGCGACATGATCCCGGACATCAGCCCCGGCAGAGAGGGTCAGGCCCAGCCGGGTCTGCACTTTCCGGGCCAGCGCGTTGAGCTGCTGGGCGGCCAATGCCGCCAGATCCTCCCGTGCAAAGGGGGTGGTGGTGCAGACATCTCCCAGCGCCGAGACGAATGCCGCGCCAAAATGATCGGCCATTGCCTCCCGGCCCTTGTTGGAAAAGAAGATCAGGTACTTGCCGCGCGGGTCGATGCGGCTCACCGCGCCCGGTGCCAGCGCCGTGCCGGCATCCACCAGGATTCCCTCTTTGTTGACAAGATAGCGGCTGCTGAGGGGCGCGCTGCCTTTGACGGCCAGGTCGGAGATCGTCTTGAGGAAGCCTGGGTAGCAGCTTTCGTAGTGCTCAAAGACCACGATCTCACCGGGGGCGTACAGGGCCGCGTACAGATCCTGCAAAAAGAGTTTTTCCGCCCCGGAGTTGGGGTAGAGGGCCAGATCCAGCGAGGCGATCTTATCGCTCCGGAGCAGGCCCCTGGCCGCCATGCAGCGGGCCGTTTCCGTCAGGGCAAAGTGCCGCCCGGTGCCCGGGCCGCCGCACAGCAGCACCACATTGCGGGCCGCCGGGGGTTCCGTGCCCAGCACAAAGGGGCGGCGCATGGCCCGCGCCACGCCCTCCACAAAGGCGTCCTGCCCGAGGACCGTCTTTTTTACCTCATCGGCCAGCCCCTCAAAGCTGCCAGATGCTCTGGCTTCGCGTCTGCCGTGCCCTTGGCCAGCAGGCCGTCTTCTTCCATATCCCGCAGCATTTTGCGGCTGTCTTCCAGCGCCGACTTTGTGGCGGCGTCCTGCCCTTTCAGGGCCGCATTCTGCTGTTTGAGCATTTCATCCAGCTTTTTCTGCTGGGCCAGCAGGGCTGCGTTCCAATCCGGCAGCGGGCTGTCCTGCGTTTTTTCAGGTTTCTCCGGTTTGGGCTGGGCCGCCTGCGGCGTGCTCTGCGAGAATTTGAGCTTGCCGCCCGGGCCAAACACGCCGTTCATCAAGCTTTCCCAATCGTCGGTATATGCCATAGCTGCCTCCGTGTGTGTTTTTTCTCAGTATAGTGTACTTCCTGTTGTTTTGCAAGGAAAGGCTTGAAAATCAGAAAAAAGACAGGTACACTATTCTCAAAAGACATGCCAAAAAGGGGAATGAACACCCATGAACACCCGAACACCTGCGGATTGGAAAGCGCTGTTTGAGAGTGACGCTTTTGCGCAGCAGAACACCTATACCGGCCCTCTGGGGGTGGAATACACCCCGGCCGGCACCCGCCTGCGGCTGTGGGCACCCACGGCCCGGCAGGTGTATGTCAACCTCTACCGCCGGGGCGACGGCGGGGTCTGCATCGGCTCCCTCCCGCTGGAAAAGCGGGGGCAGGGGCTCTGGTCGGTCTACCTCCCCGGCGACCAGCACGGCCGCTACTACACCTATACCCTCCACGCCGGGGGCACCAGCTGGGAAGCCGCCGACCCCTACGCCAGAGCGGCGGGCGTGAACGGTAAGCGGAGCATGATCGCCGATTTTGCCCGAATCGACCCACCGGGCTGGCTGCATGACCACCGCCCGAATATCCCCGTCTCCCACCGCTCGGTGTGGGAGGTCAACGTCCGGGATTTCTCCCAGGACCCGGCCAGCGGCGTCCGCCCGGCCTGGCGGGGCAAATATCTGGCCTTTGCCCAGCAGGGCACCACCCTGCACTCCGACGGCATCCACCCCACCTGCCTGAATTATCTCAAGCGGCTGGGCGTCTCTTACGTCCAGCTCATGCCCATCTTTGATTTTGGCAGCGTGGACGAGAGTCGTTCTTTGACCCGACAGTACAACTGGGGCTACGACCCCGCCCACTTCAACATCCCGGAGGGCAGCTACTCCACCGACCCCACCCGGGGCGAGGTGCGCGTCCGGGAGTGCAAGCAGATGATCGCCGCCCTCCACGCGGCGGGCATTGGCGTCATTATGGACGTGGTGTACAACCACATGTATGGCAACGATAACGTCCTGAACCGGGCCGTGCCCTATTATTATTTCCGCCAGAACGAGGACGGCAGCTTTTCCAATGGCAGCGGCTGCGGCAACGAGTTTGCCAGCGAGCGTCCCATGGCCCGGCGGTATCTCATCGACTCTGTCCTCTACTGGGCCCGGGAGTACCACATCGACGGCTTCCGGTTCGACCTGATGGGCCTGTACGACGTGGAGACCATGAACCTGCTCCGGGCCGAACTGGATCAACTCCCCGGTGGCCGGAACATCCTGATGTATGGCGAGCCCTGGCAGGGCGGCGTCAGCGCCCTCCACCGGTACGAAGCCAACAAAAACAATCTGGCCATGCTGAACGAGCGGATCGGCATCTTCTGCGATAACACCCGGGACGCCATCAAGGGCGGCTGTTTTGACGCCCGGGAGCCGGGCTATGTGGAGGGCAAGGAAAGCGCCCTGTGGGATATCGGCGCGGCGGTCGCGGCCTGGTGCCGCAGCAGCGTCCTGCCGCCCCACAGCCCCGGACAGATCGTGAGCTATGTCTCCGCCCACGACAACTTCACCCTCTGGGACAAATTGCTTTTCGTCCGGTACAAGCGCCCGGAGTACGGGGCCATGGACTCGGTCGCGCTGGCCCAGAACCGGCTGGCGGCTGGCATTTACCTCACCTGCATGGGCCTGCCGTTCTGGCAGGCGGGGGAAGAGTTTGCCCGCTCCAAAAAGGGGCAGGGCAACAGCTACCGCTCCTCCCCCGCCCTCAACCGGCTGGACTGGCAGCGGGCCCGGCAGTTCCATGAGCTGGTGGATTATTACCGGGGCCTCATCGGGCTGCGGCGGTATTTCCCCCGGCTGAGCGCGCTGGACACCGCCAGCCCGGCGGCCATCCAGTTTTTCTCGCTGGAGCAGCCGCTGGTGGGCTGGCAGCTGCCTGCAAACTGCGGGGATGGCGCGCTCTGGCAGGCGCTGTGTGTCTTCTATAACCCCACCGGGCAGGAGAAGACCGTCCCCCTGCCGGAGGGCAGCTTGAAGCTGCTCAGTGACGGTATTTCGTCGAGTTTGTGGAGAGGCGAAAGCCAGGTCAGAAGCGGGCAGACCGTGCTGCTGCCCTACAGCGCGACCATCTTTGGAAAAACATAAAGAAAGAGCCGGAGCTTTCCGCGGGGAAAGTTCCGGCTCTCTTTGATGTTTGCGTTAGCCCTGCGGCTGCTCCTGGGCAGATTCAGCGTTTTGCTGTTCCTGCTGCTGGGCGGCGGCAGCGGTGGTAGAATTATTCTTTTCTCCTAACGTCAGGCTGACCGTCTGCATCTGGCCACCTCGGGCCACGGTGATGGAGAGGGTGTCGCCTGCGGAGTGCTGCTGGATGATGGTGCCCAGATCGGTCTTCTGGGCCACCTCGGTGCCGTCGATGCTGACGATGCGGTCACCGACTTTCAGGCCGGCTTTGTCGGCGGGGCCGCCCTTGACCACATCGGCCACATAGATGCCGTAGGCATTGACGCCCAGCTGCTGGGCCGTCTGTGCATCGGTGACAGCCAGATAGGTGATGCCCATGTAGGGACGGCCGGTAACGTAGCCGTTCTCCAGCAGATCCTGTGCCACTTTCATGGCATCATTGATGGGGATCGCAAAGCCCAGGCCCTCGGCATCGGAGTCAGAGGACTTGGCGTTGACCACGCCCACCAGCTCGCCGTTCATGTTGAACAGGCCGCCGCCGGAGTTGCCGGGGCTGACAGAAGCGTCCATCTGGACCAGGGACATGGTGTTCACAGAACCGGAGCTCTGGATGCTGACACTGCGGTTCAGCGCGCTGACGATGCCGCTGGTAACGGTGCCGCCCAGCTCACCCAGGGGGTTGCCCACAGCCAGCACATTGTCGCCCACGGTCAGGGTATCGCTGTCACCCACGACAGCCGGGGTCAGGCCGTTGGCGTCGATCTTCAGCACAGCCACATCGCTGGTGGAATCCTCGCCCACCACGGTGGCGGTATAGTCGTCATCGCCGATGGTCACGGTGATGTTGGACGCGCCCGAGACCACATGGTCACAGGTGAGGATGTAGCCGTCCGAGCTGATGATGACGCCGCTGCCGGCACCGCTCTCCACCTGGCTCTGACCGTACCAGGACCACTGGGAGTAGACCACCTGCTCGGTGGTGATGACCACCACGCTGGGGCTGACCATCTTGGCCACCTGCGCCGTGGTCATGCCGCTGGACACCGTGGTGCCATCCGCGGCGGCATCGACGGAATCCGAAGCCGCGCTGCTGTCCGAACGTTCCACCTGCTGGATGACGACCTTGTGGCCGCCATTGCCGAACTGCGCGCCTGCAAAGCCGCCCACAAAGCCCATGGCAGCCGCCAGCACCAGCGCCACCGCACTCTTGGCCAGCTTGCTGTGGTCTTTCTTCTGCTTTTGGGGCTGCCCCGGGGCCGCGGCGTTCTGTTCCGGGCCTGCCGGGGGCGGGGTGACGCCGCCGTTGCCGGAATCCTGCCGGGGAGCAGTGTACTCCGGGTTGGTGGTATCCGCCTCGCCATAAGTAGCGGCGGTGTTTGCGGTGTTCATGCCGCTGGAACCCACATTGGGGTAGCCAGTCTCACCGGCAGTGTTCTGTGAATTATTTGCAGAGGAATAATCGTATTCCCATTTGTTCTCATTTTCCATTGCGATACATCCTTTCTCAAAGGGACTCGTTCCGGGGGTGTTCTGCCATCTCCTTTGAACTGTCCCTATTGTAACCACCAATTGTGAAAATCAATCGCTCACGCCGTGAAGAATGTGTGAAATAAGGTCGTACTGTTTTGCTTGACAAATACTCCCATTTCACGGTAAATTGAAGAGTAGTCTTATCAGCTCTTTTGTTTGCATCCTTGCCCTCTCAGGCGCTGACGCGCCAGCTCTCCCAAAGGGAGAGCCCTTGGCAAAAAGGGAAACTGCTATGAAAATCATTTCAATCGATTCGGGCTTTGCCCTCTACAAAGAAAAAGACGAGATTGGGCGCTGCGCCCTTACCCCCACCCCAAAAGGGGGAACCTTTGGCGCGTTCTGCATCCTGCCCCAGTGGCGGCGGAAAGGCTACGGCTCCTATCTCTTAAAAGAAGCCCTGCGGGCCCTCGGCGGCTACGACCGGGAACAGGCCACCGTCTTTACCGCTCCCCTGCCCACAGACCCGGGCGAGGCGGCATTCTGGGCCAAATTTGATTTCCAGCCCGAGGGCACACAGCTGGTCCGCCGCCGCGCCCCGGACCTGACCGCCGTCCGGTTCGTGCAGGATTTCCTCGCCGCCCGGCTCACGGCCCCGCGGCTGTGCATCGACGCCACCTGCGGCAACGGCGGGGATACGGCGTTCCTGTGCGGGCTCTCGGCTGCCTCCGGCGGGCGGGTGCTGGGCTTTGACATCCAGCCCGAGGCCATTGCCTCCACCCGAGCCCATCTGGCGCAAAAAGGCTTTACGGCAGAGCTTCACCGCGACAGCCACGCAAACCTGCTGCAATACGTTACACCCGGCACGGCCGATGCGTCATGTTCAACTTTGGCTGGCTCCCCGGGGCCGACCACGCGGTATTCTCCACGGCAGGCAGCAGCATCCCCGCGCTGGAAGCGGCCCTCACGGCCCTGCGCCCCGGCGGGGTGCTCAGTGCGATCCTCTACAGCGGGCGGGTCATCGGCTCGGACGAAAAGCGGCACATCCTGCAGTGGGCGCGCGCCCTGCCCCTGACGAAATGTACCGTATTGGTGTGCGATTTTGCCAACTGGGCCGATACCGCCCCGCTGCCCTGCCTGCTGCTGAAAAAATAGCAAAAACTCTTGCATCCATGTGCATTTTCTGTTAGAATAAACGTTGTGTGTAATTTTTGAGGAGACCTCCCATGTAAATGAGAACCCATCATCTGAAAATCCATCCCGCTCTGTCCCAGAGCTTTCAATGCAGGAGAATCAAAACGTTATGACAAATCGTGAAGAAATCGAGCGCCGCCGGACGTTTGCGATCATCAGCCACCCCGACGCCGGCAAAACGACGCTGACCGAAAAGCTGCTGCTGTACGGCGGAGCCATCAATCAGGCAGGCTCTGTCAAGGGCAAGCAGAGCGCCAAGCACGCCGTGTCCGACTGGATGGACATTGAGAAGCAGCGTGGTATTTCCGTCACCTCCTCGGTGCTGCAGTTCAACTACGCGGGCAAGTGCGTCAATATTCTGGATACCCCGGGCCATCAGGACTTCTCGGAGGATACCTACCGCACCCTGATGGCAGCGGACTCGGCGGTCATGGTCATCGACGCCGCCAAGGGCGTTGAGGCCCAGACCATCAAGCTGTTCAAGGTCTGCACCCTGCGCCACATCCCCATTTTTACGTTCGTCAACAAGATGGACCGCGAAGCCCGCGACCCCTTTGAGCTGATGGAGAACATTGAGGAGATCCTGGGCATCAAGACCTACCCCATGAACTGGCCCATCGGCTGCGGCAAAGAGTTCAAGGGCGTGTTCGACCGCAACACCCGCAAGGTTCTGGCATTCTCCAGCGACGGCCGTGCCAACGGCGTCAAAAAGGTCGAGGAGACCGAGGCCGAGCTGGGCGATCCCGCACTGGACGAGCTGCTGACTCCCTACCTGCACCAGCAGCTGGTGGACGAGATCGAGCTGCTGGACGGCGCTGCCGAGGAATTTGACCTCGACAAGGTGCTGAAAGGCGAGCTGAGCCCCGTCTTCTTCGGTTCGGCGCTGACCAACTTTGGCGTGGAGCCGTTCCTGGAGAATTTCCTGCGGCTGACCCCCACCCCGCTGGCCCGCGTGGACAGCCTGACCAATGAGCCCGTGGACCCCTGCCGCGATGAGTTCTCCGCCTTTATCTTCAAGATCCAGGCCAACATGAACAAAGCCCACCGGGACCGCATCGCGTTCATGCGCATCTGCTCGGGCAAGTTTGAGCGCGGCATGGAAGCTTACCACGTCCAGGAGGGCAAGAACATCAAACTGGCCACCGGCACCCAGCTGATGGCACAGGACCGCGCCATTGTGGACGAGGCCTACGCAGGCGATATCATCGGCCTGTTTGACCCGGGCATCTTCTCCATTGGCGATACCCTCTGCACCGGCAAAAAGAAAGTGCAGTTTGCGGGCATCCCCACGTTCTCGCCGGAGCACTTTGCCCGCATTGAGCAGAAAGACACCATGAAGCGCAAGCAGTTCGTGAAAGGCATGGAGCAGATCGCCCAGGAGGGTGCCATCCAGATCTTCCGCGAAGTGGGCGGCGGCATGGAAGAAGTGGTGGTCGGCGTGGTCGGCGTGCTGCAGCTGGAAGTGCTGGAGTACCGCCTGAACACCGAGTACAACGTGGAGATCCGGATGCAGCAGCTCCCGTTCGAGCAGCTGCGCTGGGTCCAGAACGACCCGGACACCTACAACCTGCGTGACCTCGACCTGACCAGCGACACCAAGGCTGTGGAGGACATGAAAGGCAACCGCCTGCTCCTGTTCACCTCCGATTGGGCCATCCGCTGGGCAGAAACCCATAACGAGGAATTAAAGCTGAGCGAATTTGGCAATATTTAAATCATCAGGTTCAGAAGACTGCGGTACAACACCTGTGCCGCAGTCTTTTTGAATAAATTTCAGAAATCCAACAAAATACACCAGTGCATATTGAGCCTCCCAACACGGGGAGGGACACTGGCGCGAGGGAATTACTATGGAAAAACGCAATATTGGTAAAAGCGGCCTGTCCGCCCCGTTCCTGGGGATGGGCACCTGGGCCATTGGCGGCGGCAGCTGGTGGGGCGACAACGACGACGCTCTTTCCGTAAAAGCCATTCTCACGGCCGTGGAGCAGGGCATCACCTGGGTGGACACGGCCCCCATTTACGGCCTGTACCACAGCGAGGAAGTGGTGGGCGAAGCCCTGAAGCACCTCGACCGGGACAAGATCATCCTCTCCACCAAATGCGGGCTGGAGTGGCGGCACGAGTCGCCGGTCCTCCACAAAGTGGTGGACGGGGTGCAGGTTTACCGCGACCTGTCCGAGAAAAGCATCATCGAGGATGTGGAGGAGAGCCTGAAGCGCCTGGGCACCGACCACATTGACGTGCTGTACACCCACTGGCAGAGCCGGATTTCAGCATCTTCCCGCTGGAAGAGACCGTCTCCGCCCTGATGAAGCTGAAAGCCCAGGGCAAGATCCGGGCCATTGGCGCTTCCAACATGACCGCTGACCTGATCCGGGGCTACTGCCAGTACGGCGAGCTGGATGTCATTCAGGAAAAGTACAGCCTGCTGACCCGCCGGGTGGAAAAACAGCTGCTGCCCACCTGCAAGGAGCTGGGCGTCTCCATCCAGGCCTACTCCCCGCTGGAGCAGGGCCTGCTGACCGGCAAGGTCACCATGGACACCACCTACCCCGAGGGCAGCACCCGCAACTCCAACCCCTGCTTCCAGCCTGCCCGCCGGGCCCAGGCCCTCAAGCTGCTGGCCGGCTGGCAGGACCTGTGCGAGAAGTATCACTGCACCCCGGCCCAGCTGGTCATCGCCCTGACGGCCCGGATGATCCCCGGCCTGCACGTTCTCTGCGGTGCACGCACCCCGGAGCAGGTGCTGGACAACGCCAACGCCCTCACCCTCCAGCTGGATGGTGCCGATGCCGTCCGCATGAAGTGGGATGTGGACGCGATCTCCTAACATTTTCTACAGCAAAAAGTGGATGCCGCATCACACGCGGCATCCACTTTTTTGCTGATTTTCACTGATTTTCCCGCCAGAACAGGCCGCCGCTGGACTGGAACAGCAGCCAGGGGTTGACGCTCTTGCTGCCCAGCTTGAAGTCCATGGTCAGCTCCTCGCCCAGGGAGCCCACGCTCTGGCCCCGCTCCACAAGAGCACCCTCGCCCACGGCGATGGTCTGCAAGCCGTAGAGGTAGCTGCGCACGCCGCAGCCGTGGTCGATGACCACGGTGTTGCCCGTGAGGGCCAGGTTCCGGGCCAGCACCACAACGCCTGCCGCCGGGGCACGGCAGCTGTCGCCGGGGATGGTGTAGAGCCGGGTGGAGTTGGATTTGCTCCCCTGCTTGCCATTGACCACTTTGACCTGCCCGAAATCCACAAGCTTCATGTAATTTTCCGCCGGGCAGGCAAAGCCGCCGGCCCAGAGTTTTTCCCGCGCGGGCTGCTCGTAGAGGGGCCAGACCGCATTGCGGAACTCGTTGTTGGCGGCTTCCGAGGCCTCCGGCTCCGGGGCCAGCTCCACGGTGCCAAAATCCTTGGGCAGCACCGTGATGGTCCTGGTCAGCGTCTCGCCGTTGACGGTGATGTTCACCTCATGGCCGCCCGCGGAGGCATTGTAAGCCGCCGGGATGTAGGCCCGCCAGCCGCCGGGGCTCCGGGCGCACTGGATCTTGCCAAGGTCGGTCTCCACGGTGGGAGCCGTGTCTCCGGTCATGCCCGTGATGGCCACGCCCACAATGCCGCCCTGCTCCACCCGGTCCGCCGAGAGCTCTACCTCGGCGCTGGCCTGCAGGGTGAACCGAAACGAGAAGCCATACCAGCCTGTGGGCCTGGCGGGCTTTTCCAGGCGGCTGTTCCGCCGGATGGCCCCGGTATTGCCGCCCTCAAACCGGGTGACTGTCCCACCCGCCGGGAGCCGCCAGACGGTCAGGCTGGCCTTGTACTCCCCGTTGGCCGGGAAAAGAAACCCCGCATAGTCTCCCGCGCTGCCCGTATACACCACACTGCCCGCCGTGTTCTCAATGGTCAGGGTGGCATAGCTGGCCCACTCCGGCAGGGTAAGGGCCGGGTGCGCGTCGTAGAAAGTGCCAAGCTTCTGCACGGTCAGGGTCTCCGGGCTGGTAAACACCTTGTCCAGCTGGCCACTCAGCAGCGGCACCTGCCAGCAGTACCCGTTGACTTCCAGCGCCTCATCCCCGAACCGCACCTCCGGTGCCGGGCAGGAGCCCTGGGTGGTAAAGGCGTAGCTTACCGCCATCACCGCCCCCAGCAGCACCACGACGCCCAGCGCCACGCCCACCAGCCACAGCAAAAGTCGTTTCATAGATACTCCTCAAAGAAAAAGGGCGCACCGAAACAGTCCCTCAAGACTGTCGGTGCGCCCTGTATGTTTTTCGGTCTTCTCTTATTCCGCCTTGTCCTCCGCGGGAGCCTCTTCCGCGGCCTCAGCGGGTTCTGCAGTGTCTTCTACCGTTGCGGCATCATCCTCGCCAAACAGCAGACGCTCGTACTCGTCCAGCTCTTTCTCGCGGCGGCGCAGATAGATGGCCACAGCACCCAGAGCTCCGGCCACAGCGGCCAGCACGGCGACGACAGCGATCAAACAAGATTTCTTCATAGGTTCAGCACACTCCTTTTTTCGGTCGAAACGATGTTTCAGCTTGTTTTTCCAGCGGGAGACCCGCAGCAGAAACTCTGCTGCTTTCCACATGGCTGAGAGCATGTGGAGCGATAGTTTTACCAGAAAGATCATCCGCAGCATCCTCCATACATCGAGGTTCCGGTGCACCCGTCCGAATTAAGTTCATTATACCCGTTTCCTGAAAAAATTACAACCAAAACCCTAAAATTTTCTCACACCAGACCCAGCCGCTTTTTGTAGGCCTTGAACGCCCCGGGCAGGGTGTATTCCGTTTGCAGCTGCTCCCGGGTAGCCCAAATGCAGCCATCCGGCGCGGGCTGGGCCTCCACCGTGACAGTATAGCCCGTCATGCGCCACTCGATGTGGCTGAAGATATGCTTTGCCTTGGGGATGGGCTTGGCCTCGGTGATGCCGTGGATGCCCAGCGCCGTCAGGGCGGCCGGCAGCTGTTCGGCGGTCATAGCCGTGCCCTCCCAGAGCAGGGGCTGCCACAGCCCGGCCAGCAGGCCTTTTTCGGGCCGCTGCTGGATGAGGAAGCCCGCCGGGCTCTCCACCAGCGCCACGGTCAGATCTTCCAGCTTGCGGGCCTTGGGAGCGGCCTTTTGGGGCAGGCTGAGGGCCGTGCCCGCCGCCCGGGCCTGACACAGAGAGGCCAGCGGGCATTGCTCGCACAGCGGAGCCCCGTTGGGCACACAGACCAGCGCCCCCAGCTCCATGAGCGCCTGGTTGTAGTCCCCGGGGGCGGCGGGAGGCTGATGCTCCATCACCCGGGCTGTAAAGGCCTTTTTGACCGCCGGATCTGTAATCACACCGGGGTCATTATACAGTCTGGAAAATACCCGGAGGACATTTCCATCCACGGCAGGCACCGGAATGCCAAAGCTGATGGAGCAAATGGCCCCGGCCGTGTAATCCCCGATGCCGGGCAGGGCGCGGATGGCTTCGTAATCGGCTGGCAGCTCCCCGCCGTACTGCTCACAGACGATCCTGGCCGCCTTTTGCAGGTTGCGCACCCGGCTGTAATAGCCCAGACCCTCCCAGAGCTTATTCAGCTTTTCTTCCTCACAGGCGGCCAGTGCCGGAATATCCGGCAGGGCGGCGAGGAACCGCTCATAATAGGGCAGCGCCGCCGAGACCCGGGTCTGCTGGAGCATGATCTCACTCAGCCAGACGTGATAGGGACTGGGGTCGGTGCGGAACGGCAGGACGCGCTGGTTTTCGTAAAACCAGTTCAGCAGTGCAGGTGAAATGTTTTCCACGGAAAGTTACCTCGTTGTTGAAAAAGATGAGATTGCTTGCCCTCTCAGGCCGCTTCGCGTCCAGCTCTCCCAAAGGGAGAGCCTCTGGCGAAACCGAAAACTTCGCATGGACTGCCAAGGCCTCTCCCTTTGAAAGACTCCCGCCGGGGAGGTGGCACGAAAGTGCCAGAAGGGGGCAAGGTGGCATTGCGCAAGCAATGACGGAGAGGGCAAGGCCGTTCATCAAAAAAGCTGCCGCTTTCGGCGACAGCTTTCGCGTTTTGATTTACTATTTTTAGAAACCGTAGGCAGTGCGGGGGAACGGCAGGACGTCGCGGATGTTCTGGATGCCCGTGAGGTACATGATCATGCGCTCAAAGCCCAGGCCGTAACCGGCGTGCTCCACGCCGCCGAACTTGCGCAGGTTGAGATACCAGTCGTAGCTGGATTTGTCCAGGCCCAGCTCGTCCATACGGGTGACCAGCTTGTCGTAATCCTCTTCACGCTGGCTGCCGCCGATCAGCTCGCCGATGCCGGGCACCAGCATATCGGCCGCGGCCACCGTCTTGCCGTCCGGGTTCTGCTTCATGTAGAAGCTCTTGATCTCTTTCGGGTAGTCGGTGACGAAGACGGGCTTCTTGAACACCACCTCGGTCAGGTAGCGCTCGTGCTCGGTCTGGATGTCCACGCCCCACTCCACAGGGAACTGGAACTTCTTGTTGTTCTTCTTCAGGATCTCGATGGCGTCGGTGTAGGAGATACGGCCAAACTCGCTGTTGGCCACCAGCTCCAGACGCTCGATGAGGCCCTTGTCAATGAACTGGTTGAAGAACGCCATCTCGTCCGGGCAGTTGTCCAGCACATAGCGGATGACATACTTGGTCATGGCCTCGGCGGTATCCATGTAGCCGTTCAGGTCGCAGAACGCCATCTCGGGCTCGATCATCCAGAACTCGGCCGCGTGGCGGGTGGTGAAGCTCTTTTCGGCACGGAACGTGGGGCCAAAGGTGTACACCTTGCCGAACGCCATGGCCATGGCCTCGGCCTCCAGCTGGCCGGAAACGGTCAGGTTGACAGGCTTCTCAAAGAAGTCCTTGGTGTAATCCACGGTGCCGTCCTCGTTCTTGGGCACGTTGTCGAGGTCCAGCGTGGTGACACGGAACATCTCACCGGCGCCCTCGCAGTCGGAGGCGGTCAGCAGCGGAGAGTGGGCATAGACGAAGCCGTTTTCCTGGAAGAACTTGTGGATGGCGTAAGCAGCCACACTGCGGACACGGAACGCCGCGTTAAAGGTGTTGGTACGGGGGCGCAGGGTGGGCATGGTGCGCAGGTACTCCATGCTCATCTTCTTTTTCTGCAGGGGGTACTCATCGGCCGGGCAGTCGCCCAGGATCTCCACGCTGTCGGCGTTCAGCTCAAAGGGCTGCTTGGCCTGCGGGGTGAGGACGATGCGGCCCACAACGCGCAGGCTGCTGTACAGGCCGGTGTGGACCACCTGCTCATAGTTTGCCAGCTTGCCGGATTCCAGCACCACCTGCAGGGTCTTGAAGCAGCCGCCGTCCGACAGGGCGATGAAGCCGATGTTCTTGGAGTCACGGATGTTCTTGGCCCAGCCGCAGACGGTGACCACCGTGCCGTCGGCCGGGGTGTTCTTGTACAGCGAAACGATCTCAGTACGTTCCATAGTGTTTCTCCTCTTTCTGATTTTTATAAAAGAAAAAGACAGCTTTTGCCCTGAAAGTTCAGGGCGAACAAGCTGTCTTGTAATGTCCGCGGTGCCACCTGAATTACCGGGAGTGCCCCGGTCGCTCGCGCGCTCCTTTTTCACAATAAGCGCTGCCCCTGTAACGCGGGGCCTGCGGCGCGCCTACTGGCGGCAGGGCTTTCCGGCCCGCCGGGGTTCAGTTTGCAGCTCCCGGGTGTTCGTTCACGCTGTGTCTGCGCGCGGCTCTCAGCTGCTGCCGCGCTCTCTGGGCCAGACTGCCCGCGCTACTTTTCCCGATCTTCGCTTTTCAGTTTTTTAAAAATAGCACATTTGCGCCGCTTTGTCAATTAAAAAGTGCACTCTTCCCCTTGCAATCCGGCAGTTTCCATGATATCTTGTAAAGTGAAATTGTATGCCGTCTGTCACCACACGAAGTCAGACTGCACAAACCGTTCCCACACAGGATACAAGGAGAAACAGAACATGATGGAAAACCAGCCTGCGTACGGGCAGGAAGACGAGATCGACCTTGTGGCGCTCACTTTCACGCTCCTGCGCAAATACCGGCAGATCCTTGCCGCCGCCCTGGCCTGCGCGATCATTTTCGGCGCGGCCGCCGGGGCACACACCGCATGGGGCGGGGCGGTCTCTCAGGATGCCCAGAAAGCCTACGAAAGCGAGCTGGCCGAGTACAACCGCAAAAAAGAGAGTTACGAGGCCGCCAAACAGCAGTATTCTCTCGACATGGCCAACAACGAAAAAAGCCAGCGCGATACCGAATACGCCATCCAGAATGCGCAGGAGTACGCTGAGAATTCCGTCTGGAACAATCTGGACCCCTACAATGTCCGGGTGGCACAGGCCGACCTCTATGTGACCACCAATTATCAGATCCAGCCCGGCATGGCCTACCAGAATCCGGACCGCACCGATTCTGTCCTTTCCGCCTACGCTTCCCTGCTGGGAAACAGTTCTACCCTGAGTGAGGTGGCTCAGCAGTTCAACATGCAGGAGCGCTACCTGCGGGAGCTGGTGACCATTTTTTCTGACCCGGACACTCACCTGCTGGCCATTACGGTCATGAGCAGCAGTGAGCAGACTTCCAGCAACATTCTGGCCGCCCTGCTGGAGCAGGTGAATGCCATGAACGCCAATATCACGGCCTCGGTGGGCAGCCACACCATCAGTGTCATCGCGCAGAGCAGTTACAGCACCGTCTCCACCGACCTGCGGGACGCACAGACGGAAAACAGCCAGAACCTGCTCTCCCTGCAGACCCAGATCGACCAGCTGCAGCAGAGCCGCACCCGGCTGGACAGCAACTTTGAAGATACCACCAAAGAGTGGGAAAGCACGGAAGAGCCCATGCTCCAGTCCACCCGCATCTCCTCCGCCGTGCTCAAGTTTGGCCTCATCGGCCTGCTCGTGGGCATCGTGCTGGTCTGCGGCGCGGGCACCGTGCAGTTCCTCGTGCAGGGCAAAGTCTACTCCGGCAAAGAGCTGCGGGACACCTGCCGCCTGCCCCTGCTTGGCACCCTGGCCAGCGGGAAGACCCGGCAGAGCAAGCAGCTGGACGCCGCCCTTGACCGGATGGAGCACCGCCCGGACGGCAGCACCGATGCTGAGATGATCTGCCTGATGGCGGCCACCATCGCCAGCCGGGCCCCGGAGGCAAAGCATATCCTCATTACGGGCGACCTGCCCGCTGATCAGCTCACCGCGCTGGCAGCTGCCCTGCAGGATACCGGTGCCCTCCGGGCACAGGTGGTTACCGCCGCCGAGAGCATCCTGACCTGTGCGGCCACCGTGCCGCAGGTGACCAGCGCCGACGCCATTGTGCTGGCCGCAGACTGCACCTGCTCCCACTACACCGCCGTCAACGACCAGAACGAGCAGATCCAGCGCCTGGGCAAGAATATTCTGGGCTGCATCGTGTTTGAATAAAGAAGACACTTTCGAAAGGCCGCTGCCGCGCAGCGGCCTTTTTCTTATCCCCGCAGCGCTTCCACCAGTCCATTCGCTGCCAGCCGCCCGGCCCGGAGGGCCTCGTTGAGGTTGTTGCCGTGGCCACCGATCTCAATGAGCAGGCTGCCGGTGGTCAGGTCCTGATTGTAAAACCGGTAGCTGAACAGCACCGGGCGGGTGAACCCCGGGTAAAGCGCTTCCATGGCCGTCTCCCACCGGGCCGCAAAGCGGAGGTTCTGCCGCCAGTTGGGCAGCTGGACGCTCCCGCCATTGTCACACCCGCAGATGATCATGACCTGCGCGGCCTGCTCCCCCGCCCCGCTCCCGGCCCAGACCGGGGCCATCCGGGTACCGCTCTCCGTCTCAATGGCGTCCCGGTGGACATCCAGCACGATTTTGATGCTGGGGTACTTTTCCAGATATTGCTGCACCACGGCCCGGCTGTTGGCGTAGCTGCCAGTATAGCTGGGGTAGTCGTTCAGGGTCTCGTCATGCAGGGTGTTGAGGCCTGCCGCATTGAGGGTATCGGCTATCACCCGGCCCACCGCACACATATTGATGCTGCGATCGGTGCTGCGGGCCCCGTCACCCGGGCGGTACCACAGCCCGGCGGAAAGTCGGTAATCCTCCGTGGCGTGGGTGTGCATAATCAAGATCTGCGGGTCAGGGCTGTTCCACTCTACCGCAAAGGGCAAAGGGTTTGTGATTTCCGCCGCCACTTCTGCCGCCGGGACACGGGTGTTGTTTTTGATACTGCCTCCGCCGCAGGGGATATATTTTTCGCCGCTGCCGTGCGGGTAAGTCTTTTCCTGCACGGCACCTGCATCCGCGGGGCGGGCGTCGTCGGCTTCCAGGGCTGCAAGATAGCTTTCCATGCCGGTATTGGCCGGGGCGGCGGCTTCAGGGGCAGACTCCGGGGCGGGCTCTGAGGCAATGCTGCCCGGTGTCTCGTCCGGGATTGCCTCCTGCATGGCTTTCCGGCTCAGGGAGAGGGCGGTCCGGGCGGCAGGCAGCGGCCCTGCAATGACCGCCGCCAGCCCCAGCACCACCCGGTGGGCAAAAACGGTCAGCACCAGCAGCAGGGCCAACGCCAGCAGGAATGCCCCCAGCTGGCCTGTCCGCTCCGTGCCGCCCCGCTCTGTCTGCCGCATGGCCATCCCCTCCCCGTCAAAATGCTATGACCATTCTATGCAGTCAGCTCGCCAGCCAGCACAGCTGCGCGATGCTCAGCCGAGGCTGCAGAGCCCGGTTGATGGCGCTGCCCAGCAGGGCCGCCCCGTGGGCGATGACACTGTCCAGCTCCCGGGGCGTGACCACCAAATCTTTGCCCTCCCGGGCTTCCATCAGGGTGGGGATGCCCGCCGCGAGCACCGGGACCCCCAGCCGGGCGGCGGCCAGATGCTTGCGGCTGCCGGGCTGGGCCGGGCAGAGCCCGGTGTCCGAGAATTGCAGCGTCCGGCCCAGCCGCTCCGGCTCCGAGGAGCAGAGGCTGTCCACGCAGAGGAGGGCGGACGG
>NZ_QTVP01000003.1:0-146211 GCF_003460645.1 Faecalibacterium sp. OF04-11AC
GCAACGATGACCGTTTTCTCGATCTTGACGTTGTGGATGGCGCGGCGGATAAAAGTGGAGAGGGAGAGATTCAGGAGTTTGCAAGTGAGTTCCAGTGACGCTTTTTCCTCCGCTGTCACACGGAACTTGATGACGTGCGTTTTGTTGTTCGGCGTGTCGTGGCGCTGGGAATTGCTAGGGGTCGATTGAACATTCGTTTTGGTCATTGTACCTCCTGTCTGTTCGATAACTCCTCGGTGAAGTTATGTAAGCACGACACGCCGTTGCTGTTCGCACCGTCAGGCGCGAACCATGAGCAGGGTTTGGGGCAGGCACGCCCCAACAAGATCACTTCGGAAATGCAGACGCATTGCAGAAGTGAAGTCCCGGATGGACAGGAAATTTTCAAGAATTGAAAATTTGTGGCCACGGGACGGTTCTTGCCCTCTACCGCTGCGCTCAAAACGCATTTTCAACAAATGTTTCCGAATTGTTAAGACGCAAAAAATAAGTAGCGGGGCTCTGCTCATATGATGGGGTCACCGTTCACACCGAACGCAGTTCCTGCCCCTGTTTTGCAGCGGCGTTGACGAAAAGTCGGTATCACGTCCGGTCGGCTCATGAAATTTTCAAGGTGCAATCTTCCCTGAAAAAGAAAAATACCGCCCACGCAGCGCAGCGATGATTTTGTCGGGTGAATCGGCGGCAAAATGAATCGGGTGTGTTGCGGGGCGGTAGCTTCTTTCGTGGATTTTTCCTTCACTGAAGTGGTGGGTCTCACGGTGATAACCAACCACTTTTGCAGAAGATTTGCAATCAATCTACAAGTTCAGTGGGATTTGTGATAGAGAATATCATGGTTCGTAGAGTACGTCAAGATGATTCCGAAGAAATTATTTATGAATGGAGACAATAGTAAGACTTCTATTATGAATATGATACACTTTACATCATGAAAGAATTTAAGCTGCACAAAGATGATTCAAGCTGATGTGCAATATGCACAATAAGTTTTCTACAGCAAAATACAGATGTGGTCATTTAGCTCTTTTACCAGACAACTTTTTTTGTAAAATAGAAAAATTTGTTGACTTGAAATTGCTTGAAATGTTATCTTGTTGGTAACAAAAGCACGGTGAAGTGCTTGCTACCACACGAAAAGGCAAAACAAAAAAGGAGAGTAAAATGATGAAAAAGCGTATTGCGGCGTTGGTCACCGCCGGTGTCCTTGCTTTGTCGATGCTTACCGGCTGCGGAAGCAAACAGGAGAGCTGGAAAGTTACCTGCCCGTGGGCACCGTCTGGTGTAGCAGCGATGGTCAGCCAAAAGGCTGCTGCCAAGTCCCCTGATTATTCTGATAATAAAATCACACTGGTTGCTGAAGCCGTCAAGGGCGATGCTGCTACTGTCAACACTTGGGTGTCCAGTACTAAGGCAAATGATAAGGAACTGGTCTTCGCCGGTGAGGGTCTGTTCGCCATTACCGAGACTCTGGATCCGGCCAAGCTGCAGTTCAGCTACGACGATTTCGAGTTCGTGGAGAACTTGTACTCCTCCGTCTTCGTCCTGTCCGCTGATTCTTCACTGAACCTCAAGAATCTGGACGATCTGGAGGCCTATGTCAAGGCAGGCAACCCCGTATCCGTGGCCGTTAACGGCGCTACCGGCTCCGAGGCTTTCCTGGCAGCGGCTCTGTTCGGCTCTATGGGTGCCGGCGACCAGCTGAAACTGACTCCGTACCAGTCCGCTGCGGAGGCTGCACAGGCTGTAGCTAAGGGTGAAACGAACTTCGCGGTCTCTCACCAGTCTCAGATTCTTGAGACCTACCAGCAGGGCGGCGTTGATGTGGTCTGCGCATTCGACGATAAGGCCATCGAGAACGGCCCCTTCGCTGGTGTTGAGGGCGTTGGCTCCAAGGGCTACCCTTACTTCCGCAACCGCTGCTTCGTGATGGCACGCAAGGGTACCGATGCTGCAAAGGTTGCAGAGCTGAAAGAGCTGTACGATAAGATCCTTGCCGATCAGGAAATGGTCGAGTGGCTGAACGATACCATGCTGTTGGAAGTTGATACGATGAGCGAAGATGACGTCAAAGCTCATATTGAGAACGTCAAGAGCATCGTCGAGCAGTATAAGGACATCGTGGCAGGCTGATAAAAAGCCCTCATAGCGACAAAAAGCTGAAGCAGGGGGAACGGGGACATCCCCTTCTCCCTGCTTTTATGTTTCCAAAAGGAGTTGAAACAAGTGAAAAATCTGATAGAACGTGCCGAAGCAAAACTGGATGAATGGGGCGCAAAGCTCGAACAGAAGAACATCGAGTACCCGGTAGACCTGATTTGCGGCATTCTGTTTCTGGTCATTGGCATCGTGCTGTTGCTCATCATGCCGCAGCAGGTGCAGATCTCGGAAAAAGACGTTGTGAATGGCCGCGCTTTCCCGACGATGCTGATTTGGCTCATGCTGGCCATGAGCGCCCTTCTGGTGGGCCGCGAGGCATACAACATGGTGATGCACCGCCCGACCAAAACTAAAACGCTGAATCTTTTGGTGGAAACAAAAGCACTCGTCATCGTCCTCATTCTGGTGGTCACTTATCTGCTGGCAGAGGTCACGGATCTGTTTGTTGTGGGCGCTGTATTCTGCGCACTGGCATTTCTGGTCTTTTTCCGCTGCAAGAAACCCCTTTACTATGCCATCACAGTTTCAATGGCTGTGTTGATTTGGGTCGTATTCCACTTTGTGCTGAATGTTAGTTTCTGAGGAGGCAGAATATGGGTTTGTTTGACTTTATCGGCCCGGCCTCCGGGCTGCTTTTCACCCTCGAAAATATCATCTGGATAAACCTCGGTGTCTTTATTGGCTGCGTGTTCGCGGCCATCCCGGGATTAAGTGTTATCCTCTGCATCATCCTATTCCTGCCTGTCACTTATACCATGCGTGCGATTCCCGGCATGATGTTCCTGTTGGGCATTTACTGCGCAGGTGGCTATGGTGGCTCGGTATCGGCTATCCTTATCAACACGCCGGGTACGCCCCACGCGGCGGCTACTATGCTGGACGGCTATCCGCTGTCCAAAATGGGCCGCACTAAAGCGGCGTTGAAAATTGCACTTTATGCATCTACCTTTGGCGGTATCTTCTCTGCGTTGGTGCTGCTCTTCCTCGGCCCTCAGGTCGCAAAAATTTCGGCACAGCTCGGCACGGCGGAGTACTTTATGGTCTGCCTGTTCGGCATGACGATTATTGCAGGCGTTTCGGGTAAGAGCCTTGTCAAGGGCATCATCGCCGCCTGCCTTGGTTTGCTTATTTCCTGTGTGGGCGCAGACCCCATGACCAGCTATGACCGCTTTACATTTGGTATTCCCCGTCTGTATCTGGGTCTTGACCTTGCCGTTACCCTCATCGGTTTGTTCGCACTGGTGGAAATCATTGGCAAGGCAGAGCTGAAGCGGAATGAGTTGAACCTTCACGCCGGAAAAATCGGCAATGATGATGGCAAAATCACAAAAGATGAATACAAGCGGATGTTCCGACCAGTTCTGATGGGTTCTATCATCGGTTCCTGTGTTGGTATCGTACCTGGCACGGGTGCGTCGGAGGCCTCGTGGTTCTCCTACAACACTGCGAAGAACCTGTCCAAGCATCCCGAGGAATTCGGCCACGGTTCTGTGGAGGGCGTTGCGGCTGCTGAGTCTGCCAACAATGCCGTCTGTGGCGCGACCCTGATTCCCTTGCTGACGCTGGGCATCCCCGGCGACGGCTGCGTGGCCATCATGTTATCGGCCCTGATGATAAATGGCCTGAACCCCGGTCTCTCGCTGTTCACCACCGACGGCGCTATCATGTATGCCATCATGCTGGGCCTTATCCTCGTGAACATCTTCATGTTCCTGCAGGGCAAATACCTGACTAGCCTGTTTGCAAAGGTCGTCTCCATCCCTCAGCAGATCTTGACCCCCATCATCGTGATTTTCTGTTTCGCCGGTGCTTACTCGGTGAACAGCAGCTATTTTGATTTGAGCGTTGCGCTGGTGTTCGGCGTGATGGCGTGGTTCATGCGCAAGCTGGAGCTGCCCGCTGTCCCTGTGCTGCTGGGCATGGTGCTGGGCAATATGACCGAGACGAACTTCCGCCGCGCCCTGCTCATCTCGGATGGAAATCCCAAAATCTTCTTCAGCAGTGTGTATTGCTGGATTTTTATCGCGCTAATCGTGGTGGTTATCATCGGCATCCTGCGCGGCAAGATGAAGGAAACGAAGAACGCGAAAGTGGAACAGTAAAAGGAGGTAAAGACCGTGGCATATAACATTATTTTCTACTTCAGTGACCAGCAGCGCTGGGATACCTGCGGTTGCTTCGGCCAGCCGCTCAACGTCACACCCAATCTGGACAAGCTGGCAGAGGAGGGCGTAAAATTTGACAATGCTTTCTCTCCCCAGCCGGTGTGCGGCCCTTGCCGCGCCCTGTTCCAGACCGGAAAATACCCCACTGAGACAGGCTGTTTCCGCAATAACCTGATGCTGCCCTCGAATATCAAGACTCTGGGCGAGTATATGGAAAAAGATGCCGGCTACGAAACTGCCTATGTCGGCAAGTGGCATCTGGCCTCGGATGGCGAGCTGGAAAAGAAGCCGACCATTGACCATACCATTACAGCCGTTCCGTTGGAGCTGCGCGGCGGCTACACCGGCTACTGGCGTGCAGCCGATGTGCTGGAATTTACCTCCCACGGCTACGACGGCTATGTGTTCGACGAGAACAACAACCGCATCGATTTTAAGGGCTACCGTGCTGACTGCATCAACCAGTTCGCGCTGGACTACCTCGACCAGTACACCGGCGAAAAGCCCTTCTTCATGACCGTATCCCAAATTGAGCCGCACCATCAGAATGACCACAACCACTACGAAGGCCCCAACGGCTCGAAGCAGCGATTTGCGGATTTTGTCCTCCCCGAAGACTTGAAGGCTCTGGGCGGCAATGCAGCAGAAGAGTATCCGGATTATCTGGGACAGTGCGCAAGCCTCGACGAGAACCTCGGCAAGCTGGTGGAAAAACTGAAAGAAAAGGGTCTGTATGAGAATACTGTTATCCTTTACGCTTCCGACCATGGCTCTCATTTCAAGACCCGCAACCGCGACGCCCATCTGAACGGATACGATGACTATAAGCGCTCGTGCCACGACGGCTGCCTGCATGTGCCGCTGGTCATCTGCGGCGGCCCGTTCAAGGGCGGCAAGGAAGTCACCGAGCTGGTCAGCACCGAGAGCATCCCCAAGACTCTGTTGGCTTTGGCGGGCGTGGATGTCGGCGACAAGATGATCGGCGAAAATCTGCTTGACGTTGTGGAAAAGAAAAATCATAATAGAGCTAATGAGGTCTACGCCCAAATCTCGGAGAGCCGCTGCGGCCGTTGCATCCGCACGGCAGATTATATGTATTCTGTCTATGCACCCGGCGTCAACGGCGGCGAGGCTGCGGCATCCGATGTTTATGCAGACGACTTCCTTTACGATATGCAGAAAGACCCGTGGCAGCTGAACAATGTGGTCGCAGATCCTGCATATGCTGCGGTCAAGGCGGAACTTCGTGAACGTCTGCTGAACTGGATTCAGCACGCGGAAGGCAGCCGCCCCACTATCACCGACTGAAAAGGAGCGCTTGCCCATGCTCTCGGCTGTTGAGAAAAAATCCGATCAGGTTTATCGCTGGCTTCTGGCTTATATTGACGAAAACAAATTTTCCGGGAACCAGCGTTTGCCTTCGGAAAATGCGCTCTGCCGGAAACTGGGTGTCAGCCGAGAAACGATACGAGTGGCCATCGACCAGTTGGTAGCAGAAGGACTCGTGTACAAGCTCAAGGGAAGTGGGACTTATTTCCACCGGGAAAAAGTAATGACGCGGGATTTGAACACAGATGATGCCCTTTATAAAATCGGCCTTGTCCTGCAGGGACAGGATACAAGTGCCAATTCGGGATTAATCGAAGGGGTTCGCAGTGTTCTGACGCAGGAGCAGGTTGACCTCCATGTATTTCTGACCGATAACAAATTCTGCAACGAACGCCGCTGTCTGGAGACTGTGGTACATCAGAATTTTCACGGTTTCATCGTGGATGGTGTCAAATCGAGCATCCTCAGCCCAAATCTTGACTGCTACAAGGAGCTTTACCGACGTAAGATCCCGGTGATATTCTACAACAACTTCTATCGGAACTTGCGCTGCCCCCGCGTAACGATCAATGACATCGAATGTGCCCATCAGCTGATAGGACGCCTGATGGATGCCGGACACAGCCACATTGCAGGCATCTTCGTGTACGACAACTACCAGAGCGTAGAAAAGTTTCAAGGCATGGCGGAAGCGATGCGAAATCGTGGTTTGGAACTGAACGATGATTACATCAAGTGGTGTATTTCGGACGAAGCCCACAACGAAAGCTATGTCCGTTCCATTGAAAGATTTCTGAAGAGCATCCCTAAATGCACCGCTATCGTCTGCTGCAACTACATCATCTATCGGCTGGTCATGAAAACCCTGCAGAAAATGGGGAAGACTGTACCCGAAGATTATTCGCTGGTCTGTTTTGATTATTCGGAAGAAACTTATCGGCAGGAGGATGTTACCTGCTCCGTGGAGCAAGGCTTCGAGATGGGACGTCAGCTTGCGCTGCGGCTTATGGAGATGATTTCCACCGGCGAATGCGATGACCGGAACTACACTTATGTCATGAAGCCCATCCTCTACGATGGCCATTCCATCCGGAAGATCAAAAAGGTAAAATAAAGATTCTCCCGGAGGCAGTACTGCTCTCCGGGAGAATCTCTTTATCGGTTTTGTTGTGCCAGAAAATGTGCAGCAGTATGCAGGCGCGGAAGCACATAGGCAAAGAACTGCTTATACGCTGCGCAAAAGCGGTTGCTTCCAGAGGCATCCCAATCTCGCTTGCATCCGCCCCGACAGAGCAGCTGATAAGCACATGCTGCGCATTCCGCCGGGCGTTTGCGGCCCTGTGCCAGAAATGTCTGGCTTGTGGGAGAATCAAGCGCATCTTCAACGGTACAGTGGCTCAGATTTCCCAGCTTCCACTCATCCAGAACATAAAAGTCACAGGGATAAAGGCTTCCGTCACCTTCTACGGTAAGATAATGTCCACAGGAACCGGAAGAAGCGCAGGAGGTAGGCGGCATTCCCAGCAGGATACGCAGATAGTCCTCAAAATTGCGAACGCTGATATAATTGCCTCGTTGCAGCTGCTGATACCAAGTATCAAAGACGCCGCACAGAAAACGACCATAAAGTTCCGGCGTTAGAGAATATGCCTGCCCTCCAATCGTATCAAGTGGGTCAAGACATGGGATGAATTGCAGATTGTGCTGTCCCAACTCGCAGAGGCTTTTGAAGGCTCGCTGCGGCTTTCTGGCCAGCTGTCCGGTCACAACACAAAGCAGATTCGTTTCGACCCTGTAGGCATCCAGCAGCGCAAGCGCATGAGTTACTTTATCCCATGTGCCCTGCCCAGCTGCGTCCAGCCGATAGAGATCATGGTTCTCCTGTGTGCCGTCCAGAGAGAGGCCTACGAGGAAAGAGTTGGCTTTGAAAAAGGAAGCCCACTCTTCATCCAGACAAATGCCATTGGTCTGGATGCTGTGGAACACAGAGATATTGCGCTGCATGGAACGCTCCGTTTCCAGAAAGAACCGGAAGAAATCCAACCCAGCAAGAGTCGGTTCGCCGCCCTGAAACAGAAAATGGACGCTGCCGCCTTCCTCTGTGGTTGCAAAAGCCTTTTCAACCAGTTCTCCTGCCATTTCATGGGAAAGCAGTCCCATATTTTTGCAGGCTCGGCTGTTGGAAACATCGTCATAAAAGCAGTACCGGCAACGCAGATTGCACAGGCTGGACGCTGGCTTGACGAGAAATGTATTATGTTTCATAGAGATTCCCTCCGTGCTTCGCAGTTCTTAAAACAAGGATACCGGAAAATACGGGCTTTCGCAAGCAGTAACAGTTAAAAGCTGTTTGAAATAGTAAGAAAACAAATATAGTTGTCCGAAAATCAAAAAAGGAGAAGAAAACTTGTATGGATGAAAATAAAACATACGGTACACGGTTAGCACGGCTTTGGAAGCTGTTTTTGAGTACGCTGTACATTAGTAGCTTTACCTTCGGCGGCGGCTTTGTCATCGTGACCTTTATGAAGAAAAAATTTGTAGATGAGCTGCACTGGATCGATGAACAGGAAATGCTGGATATGACAGCGTTGGCGCAGTCCTCTCCGGGCGCAATCGCGGTCAATGCTGCAATTCTGGTAGGCTGGCAGGTAGAAGGCTTGATTGGAATGATCGTGGCAGTGTTGGGCACCATCATCCCACCTATGGCCATTCTTTCAGTCATTTCTGTGTTCTACAATGCTTTTGCCACCAATCGCTATATCGCGTTGTTACTCAAGGGAATGCAGGCTGGTGTGGCGGCGGTCATTCTGGATGTTGTATTCGACCTCGGCGGCAAGGTGCTGAAGACCCGCTCATGGGTGTATATTGTCCTGATGGTCGCAGCGTTTGTCGCAAATACGGTGTTTGATGTCAATGTGGTGGTGGTCATCCTTGCCGCTGCAGTATTCGGCGTGGTGCTGGCTCTGGTCCAGTGGAAAAAAGGTGGTGCAAAATGATCTACTTACAGCTTTTTCTCAGCTTTTTGCAGGTGGGTATGTTCAGCGTAGGCGGCGGCTATGCGGCCATGCCGCTGATCCAGAGCCAAGTGGTGGAACAACATGGCTGGCTGACGATGCAGGAGTTTACTGACCTCATCACGATTGCAGAAATGACCCCTGGTCCCATTGCGGTCAACTCGGCAACTTTTGTTGGTTTGCGTATCGCGCAGGTACCCGGAGCCATCATTGCAACACTAGGTTGCATTACACCGGCGCTGTTCTTTGTTTCACTTCTATCCTACATCTATCGTAAATACAAGGATATTTCTCTGCTGCAAAGTGTTCTGGCCTGCCTGCGTCCGGTCATTGTAGCGCTTATCTTTGGTGCAGGTCTTTCTATACTGTCTATGGTGGTGTTCGGAGAGAGTGCAAAGACGCTCGCCAACGTAGACTGGATCGGCATCGGCAGTTTTGCATCGGCATTTTTTGTGCTACGGAAGCTCAAGTGGAATCCCATCCTGACCATGTGCCTGTGCGGCGTGGCCGGGCTTGGACTTCACATTTTGCTCGGAATATAATCTTAAGACAATTTGTCTGTTGGAATCATGAAAATAAATCATTGGGCTTGCAATCAGGGCAAAACTGTGGTATATACATTATACGAAACATTGCTTTAATGAACGTATTACCGTTCAATGACGTATAAAATGGAGGTACTCGCCATGACCGCCGTGATCTATGCTCGCTATTCCTCGGACAACCAGCGCGAAGAATCCATCGAAGGCCAGATCCGGGAATGCACGGCTTATGCCGAGAAAAACGGCATCACCATCGTCAAGCACTATATTGACCGTGCTATCTCCGCCAAGACGGACAACCGCCCGGAGTTCCAGCGGATGATTAAGGACAGCGACAAGAAGCTGTTTGATATTGTGCTGGTCTGGAAGCTGGACCGTTTTGCCCGGAACCGCTACGACAGTGCCCGGTATAAGACCCAACTGAAGAAGAACGGCGTCAAGCTCATGTCTGCCACCGAGATCATCTCCGAGGGGCCGGAGGGCATTATTCTGGAATCTGTGCTGGAAGGTTATGCCGAGTATTATTCCGCTGACCTTGCCGAGAAGGTCGTGCGTGGACAGACCGAGAACATCCTGAAAGGCCGCTGCAACGGTGGCCGTGGAACCTTTGGGTACACGCTGGATTCCGAGCGGAAGTTCCACATCGACCCTCTCACCTCGCCTTTTGTGCTTGAATCGTTCAAGAAGTACAATGAAGGCTCCACTATGAAGGAGATTCGGGACTGGCTGAACGAAAACGGCATCAAGAACCCGGTGGGCGGTGCGTTTACTTATAACAGTGTCGAACACATGCTCAAGAATCGGCGGTACATCGGAGAATTGAAATTCCGGGACGTGGTCGTGCCGGATGCCATTCCGCCCATCGTGCCGCTGGAACTGTTCGATGATGTTCAGGAAAAAATCGCCAAAAACAAGAAAGCCCCTGCCCGTAGAAAGGCAGAGGATGACTATCTGCTCACCACCAAGCTGTTCTGCGGCTACTGTGGGGCGTTGATGTTTGGCGAAAGCGGCACGAGCCGGACGGGAGAAGTCCACCGCTACTATAAATGTGCTACCGCCAAAAAACACAGGGGCTGCAAGAAAAAGACTGTCCGTAAGCAGTGGCTGGAAGATTTGGTGGTCAACCAGACCATGCAGCTTGTGAAAGACGATGCCGCTATGGAATCCATCATTGCCAAGGTGATGGAACTGCAAAATAAGGAAAATACCAACATTCCCCTCTACGAGAAGCAGCTTCGGGATGCGGAATCTGGTATCCAGAATATGCTCAATGCGATTCAGGCCGGTATCCTGACCAGCTCCACCAAGGAGCGGCTGGAGCAGCTGGAAGAAACCAAGCGTGAACTTGAAGCCCGCATTGCGGAAGAAAAGCTGGCAAAGCCCAAGGTCACAGAGGAGTTCATCCGGTTCTGGCTGCTGCGGTTTCGCAAGCTGGACATGAGCCTGAAAGACCAGCGGCAGGCACTGGTGGATACCTTCATCAATGCGATTTACCTGTATGACGATAAGGTTTTGATAACCTTCAACTATAAAGAAGGAACACAGACCGTCACCTTTGGAGAAGCGACAGAAGTTGCATCCGAGGGAAATGGTTCGGATTTGGATTGCTTTACTGCACCAAGAAAAACCAGTACACATTGTGTACTGGTTTTTCTTTTTTGTTTGCGCGATGGAAAGGGCTCGAACAGGGCGGCGGCGCATAGCGCCGCAAGCAATCAGCCAGTGCAACAACGACGACCGCAGCCTGCGGCTGAAACAGGGAGGAGTTGTTGGGGCCGCGTTCTGATTTTTCAAAGCCCTGCCAAGGGGCTGCGGAAAAATCAGCTAACGCAACCCGTTGCTGTTGCTTAGCCCGCGGGTTCCAACGCGTAGGAATGTCTACCGTGGAAGCTGTGAATCGAAAGATTTCATGGCTTTTTTGTTTTTGCGGCAGAGGCTGCACACACTTGCACACTTTACAAAAAAGCCATGAACTCTTTGCATCGCTTGCACGGCGTGTATTTCGCTGCACAAAAATTAAGCTTGTCGGGGCGAGGCCCCGACAAGCTCGGTGGGGTTTTCGATAGAGAGTATCATGGATTGCAGAGCACGTCAAGATGATTTTGTAAATTTTATTGCAGTAAAGCAGTGATAGTAGGACTTATAAGCTGAGATTATTCATATCGTGTTTTTCACTCGGTCACACAACCGAAAACATATTGTAATACTTCATCCGTCGGATATCCTCTTTGGAGAGTTTTAGCTCATGAAGGAGAGTTGCGTTTTCCGGTAGTGGCCTTTTGGAGAGCAAAAGCTTTAAAGCAACAGGCATCAATGGACGGGATGAAACCCCGTTCCAGAGTCCCCATCGGGTGTCGGCATCTAAGAATGAGGCCAGTACTTGTAGACTGGCCCGTTCCATGGGGTTATTCTGATGTTTCAATGTGATTAGAGTCATAGAATCAAAATGTTGCATGGTGCCCCAGTAGATGTTTTCAGCTTGTTGGTAGTGGTCAAATTCCGAGTAATTCATATAGAGCGCAATGCGGTATTGGCCGACGTCAGTCTGAGAAAAGACGTCGAAAACAGAACGGTTTAGCTTGCCATTCCGTCCATCGTAACAATAACCGTAAAAACGGGTAAGCCCCTTAAAAAATGCGGGCTGAAGTTCAGGCTGTGCAGTGCTGATTTCTATGGTACGGAGATAAAGTAGTTGTTCGGGGTGGATGCCAAATGCATCGGAGAGGTCATAGAGAGTGTTCAGATCAATGGAGATATCACCGCTCTCATATTTGGAAAGGGTGGCTCGGCTTTTGTGGATGGCCGTAGCTAGCTCGTCCTGCGTCATTCTCCGACTCTGCCGTATCTGGCGAATCTTGCTTCCCACTTCAATATCGATTCTAGACATAGACTTCCCTCCCGGTAAAGATGGAAAACAGAAACTTTCTTATAGGGAAGTTTACTGGATTTGGATGGGAATGTCAATTTCAATATGATCAGAACGAGTAGGAAACGCAGGTTGGATAAATGCTGGTATACAATCCCGTTCGTCAAAATAGCAAAAATCATCAAATTGGGCCTCAAATTTTGAAGATTAAAAAACGAAGACAATAACGCGCAAGATTGTTCTTGTGACGAGCATTTTGTGATCAAAATGCTCGTCACAAGAACAATCAGTGACTTTGACAGACAGGAAAGAATTTGTATAATTTAAACCAAGAAAACCGAGCTGCGCAGCAGGTTAAAAGCAAAGATACGTTTAATTCTTTATTAAAGGAGAAACACAATGAACAAGGAATCCACCAAAAAGATCGGCTTGTGGAACATTGTGGGTCTTGGTGTTGGCGGTGCGGTCGGTTCCGGTATTTTTGTCACGCTGGGTTCGGCCATTGCGAAAACAGGACGTTCCATTTTGCCCATAACGATTATCTGCGTTTTCTATATGTTACTGGCCTACTGGTATAATCTGGCTATGTCTGGCGTCTTTATCATCGAGGGCGGTGATTACAGCATGAAAGGAATGCTGTTGCCTCCATTGCTGACAGGATACGGCGGCTGGTCCAATGTAATATGGGCCTTTGGATTTACAGGCTATGCACTTTCCCTTACAAGTTATTTAAGCAGCTTATGGCCTGCGCTAGCAGAACACAGACAGCTCAGTAGTGCAATTTTGCTGACGCTCTTTTTCTTGCTGACGATCAAGGGAAACCGTGTGGTCACATTGTTCCAGAACATTGCAACCATCCTTCTGGTGGGTGCACTGGTGCTGTTTGTGGTGGTCGGTTTCTCCCATGTCAATATAGAGAATTTCTTCAGTGCTTCTTATGATGGTGGCTTCTGTCACAGTGGCTTTGCAGGCATCCTCAGCGCCATTGCTATTATGGGCTGGGCCTGCCAGGGCACGACTATGGGGCCTGTGGGTGTGGTGCCTATTACCAAGAACCCCAAGCGAACGATCCCCATGGGTATTATTGTTACCTGCGTGGTGGTTTCTGTGGTCTACGGCCTGATGTCCTATGTTGCTGCGGGTGTGCTGCCTTATGAGCAGATAGCGGGCCAAAACCTGAGCGTGACGGCCAGCGCCATCATGCCCAATCATGCGCTCTTTGCATTTTTTGTCATCGGCGGCGGTGTTTGCGCCATCATCTCTTCGTTTTTAGCAGTTCTGGCCATGATTCGTGAGCCTCTTTCCCATATGGCAGACGATGGATGGTTTCCGGTAGCATTCCGTAAAAAGAACAAGGATGGATACCCCTACTTCTGCTTCCTGTTGGTGTACATCGTGGCGCTAATCCCTATCCTGACCGATATGAGTGTGGACAATGCCATCACTATGCTAATGATTCCCACCATGCTCATCAACGCCTATCTGAATGTAGCTTGTATGACCATCCCGAAGAAGTACCCCGAACAGTTTGAGAAGCGTGCCGTGCGGTTCCCGCTGTGGCTATACAACATGTGCAGCATTTTGGGCGGGGTTTGTGCCTTGGTCATCGCTGTGACCCTGTTCAAAGACCTGACGGCTCGTGATATGGTCGTGGCCACCTGTGTCGTCGTCATCCCGATTGTTCTCTCCGCGATTGCTCTTAAGACAAAATCTGTGGATACTAAGGTGCTGGAACAGCGTCGTGCAGAGATTGTGGCAGCTGCCCTGAAGGCAGAAGATTGATTGTACGATAAATTGTGTAATAAAAAAGAGTATACTAGCATGGAGGCATTCTGATGTATAACTTTGATGAAATTATTGATCGTAAAGGCACGAACGCCCTGAACACTGACGGTTTCCGTGGCTATATCTTCCATTCAGGCCCGGAAAAGGTCTTTCCTTACAAGGATGATGAGTTTGTCCGTATGTGGGTGGCAGACATGGAATTTGGTGTTGCCCCGGAAATCCTGGATGAGCTGCGCAAGCGCATTGACCGCCGCATCTTTGGGTACACGGGCGTGTATACCCACGATTATTACAACTCGTTCAGCAAGTGGTGCAAGGAACACTATGACTGGAGCTTCCCGGAAGAAGAGCTCTGCTTTACCCCGGGCATCATTCCGGCACTGTATCAGTTGACGGAAACACTCTGCAACAAGGACGAGAAGGTGTTGATGAATACTCCGGCCTACGGTTATTTCCTCCACTCTGCGGAGTATGCTGGAGTGGACGTGCTGCAGTCTCCCCTGAAAAAGAAGCCCGACGGCACCTTTGAGCTGGACTATGAGAACTTTGAGCAGCAATGTGCAAATCCCCAGTGCAAGATGGTGTTCTGGTGCAACCCCCAGAACCCCACGGGCCGGATGTGGACGGAAGAGGAGCTGCGCCGTATTGCAGGCATCGTGGAAAAGTACAATCTCTGGATTGTCTCCGATGAGATCCACTGCGACCTGATCCGGTGCGGCAGAAAGCACATCCCTATGGCAAAAGTCATGACAAGTTACCCCAAGCTCATCACCTGCATGGCTCCCTCCAAGACATTCAATCTGGCAGGACTGGCCTTCTCCAATATCATCATCCGCGATCCGGTTCTCCGGGAGCGCTTCAAAGAACGCGATAAGCTGTTCGGCATGGTCAACCCCATGTCTCTGACCGCTGCCAAGGCGGCCTACGACAAAGGCGGTGCATGGCATGAAGAACTGAAACAGTATCTGGATGCAAACTTTGCATTCGTAAAGGACTTCTTTGACAAGAACCTGCCGGATGCTGTCATGTACATCCCGGAGGCTACTTATCTGGCTTGGGTGGATCTGTCCAAGTGCCTGCCTGATGTGGAAGATCTGCCGGACTTCTTTGCCAATAAGGCAGGCGTTCTGCTGGAAGGCGGCAACAGCCTCTTCGTGGGCAATGCAGCGGGTTATATCCGCCTGAATTTGGCAATGCCGCGCTCCATTCTTAAGACCGGTCTGGAGCGGATGCGGGATACCATCAATGCCCACAACAAACACTAAACAGACGGGTACAGCCGGAAATTTTGCACCACGTGGTCGTAGCCATTGCAACGGCTGGATACAACTGCCTGTCCCACAACGGAATCCTTATCACCATTTCCGATACCTGTAGATTCAGTGCAAAAGAATGGTACCGCTATATTTTCATCCTGACGGCTCTGCTCTCTTTTGCAGGCCTGATCGTCACCGTGGGGCTGGGCTGTGTGTTCTACCCCATCGGTTAACTCTTTTGATTGGAGGCTTTTACTCATGAATGTGATTGATACCAAGAATGCACCCGGTGCCATTGGCCCCTATTCTCAGGCTTATGAAGCCAATGGCTTTGTTATTACTTCCGGTCAGATTCCGGTAAACCCTGCAGATGGCACAGTGCCGGAAGGCATTGCTGCACAGGCTGAGCAGAGCTGCAAGAATGTTGGTGCCATCCTCGAAGCAGCGGGTACCGATTTTACCAAGGTACTCAAGACGACATGCTTCCTCGCAGATATGGGCGATTTTGCAGCTTTCAACGAGATTTATGCGAATTATTTTACGTCCAAGCCCGCCCGCAGTTGTGTTGCTGTAAAAGCTCTCCCCAAGAACGTGCTGTGTGAGATTGAAGCCATCGCGGTAAAGTAACTTCCTGCTTGCTTTTGATCCCTTCTAATGATACCTAAACCCAAACCTCCTACCTGATTGTCTGCCTCACACTTTGTTTCGCTTGCCACGCAATCTCTAAACAGTATTTCTCCTTAAAGAATCAGCCTGTCTTCCGTTTTTCTCTCGGAGGATGGGGCTGGTCTTTTAAATGATACCATAGCCACAGCTGAGTGAAAAATAACACGCTATCTCTCCATCCAGTATAAGCCAGATGTATCAAGGGTCTTATTGTATGTAAACCAGTTTTGCCTTGCAATGCCACACGAATGGTATATAATACCTTTAGAGGATAGCGGCGTTGACCAGCTATCGGTGGCGATGAAGCAGTGGACTGGTTCGGCATCAGCCTGTTGTGGAGCCAAACCGTGGGTTAAGCGAGAACCCACAAGCCGAATAGATTCACCCGAATCAAACCAAAACGCAAAATGCCCGCTCACCGTGGAGATTCAGCTCCATCGGTGGGCGGGTGTTTTTTGTCATTCGGCAGTAAACTGAATAGCAAATAACATAAAAGGGACACCTACAACACCGTGGTGCTGCCCGATGTCCCTTGTGACTGATTTTATCGTTGTCCGCCAACCTCAGGCTCCTATGTCCTGCATCAGATCGGATTTTAGGTGTCAGCCACACCGGCGGAGTGACGTCCGCTCTCCTGTTTATAGTATATTCGATTGGTACTCAAATGGCAACGGCTTTTCAAAAAGTCAATCTTCCAGTCTGCCGTGGTCACATCCCAGTGATAGGTAATGCTCAATCCCTCCACCCAGCACAAGCTGTGCATACTCCAAGGGCTTGTTGTAGAGCAGCCAGTCCAGTTCTGCCCGCTGTGCGGGGGTGTTGCCGTACTCGTCTACAGCTTTCAGGAAGTGGGTTACTGTCTTAGCTGGCGTTCTGCTCTTGCGCTCCCGGTACATCTTTCGCCCCTTGCCCTCCGGTCACGCTTCCCTTGCTGTGTCTTTCTTGCATTACGAGTTGCGTGATTCGTCAATACGTTTTGCGTAATTTGCTGTGAAAAATTTCGATAATCGTATTGACCGCGAACGAATATCGTAGTGATATGAAAGCAAGGAACGAGGTGAAAAAATGGCTATTCGATATCATCTTAAAGCAATGTTGGCCGACAAGGATATGACTCAAAAAGAACTCGCTGAGGTTACAAAAATTCGAGCACCTACAATCTCGGCAATCTGTGTAGGAAGCGTTAAGCAACTTCCCATTGGAGTGCTGGACAAAATATGCACTGTACTGGACTGCCAGCCGGGTGATCTGCTGGAGTATGTGCCCACAGAGGATACCGCCGGGGAGGAATGAGCATGGAAGAACTGTATTGAACACTATATCAGCGCACTAGCGCAGTATGGGACTGAGAACATTTTTACAGATGAATATCTTTCGGGTCTACATAGTCCTCAAAGTAATCCAAACCGTGGGCAGGAACGATGCCGAGGATCTGTTCCCGTGCGCTGCGAGCCGCTTCTGCATCACCATTGATGATGCTCTGGTAGATTGCCTCATGAGAAGCTTCCGTCATTGTACCCACACTTCCCAGTGAAAGCCCGGCCGCCTTACGGCGATGAACACGGGTATAAATCAGGTGCCGGATGTGGGAGGAAATGAGCTGCTGCACCATCATGTAAATATCCATATAAAGCTTGTTGTGGCTCATGCAGATGATCTCATAATGGAACGCAAAGTCGGCCTGGACCATATCATGGAGCTTCTGTTGGTTTTCAATGTCGTTGTTATAGATCGCTTCCAGGCGGTTGTATTCATCCAGACGATCTTTCAGCTTCTGGCGGTCCTCCTCCGTGGAAGAAATGATGGCAATGTTGGTGCACTCCCCTTCCAGCAGGTTGCGCAGCTGCTCCACATCCCGGCGGCCTTCCTTGTTGTCGTACAGAGGAGCCAATTCACTGAAAATGGGCTGGACGGAAAAGTGAGCTACAAAGGAGCCTTCGCCCACGCGCGTCTCAATGAGGCCCAGCGTGCTGAGTTTTTGCAAGGCCATCCGCACACTTAGGCGGTTGACGCCATAATATTCCGCAAGTTCTCCTTCGGACGGAAGCTTGTCTCCCTCTTTCCAGACCTGGTCCAGCAGGCTCTGCTTGATAGAGTCGCTGACCTGGTCCACCACGGACAGCCGCCGGATCTTTGGGCTGCGGAGTTTCTGTAATGCCATGATTATTCTCCATTTCCGCTTCGCGTTTTATATCCCAAAGAATCCAAAACCATATTCCTCAGGCGAAATAATTCCCGAAACTAATTGCTGAATCTTATAGATGCAACTTTTTCCATTCACAATCTAAGTATAAGTTTTTTGGGGGTGGACGTCAAGCTAAGAATTTAAAGTGAAATTTGTAAAATGAACAGTTTTTTCATAAATAAAAAATGCTGCACAAGGCAACGCCCTGTGCAGCATTTTCTATTGTTTAGAGGTTATGATCCATGACGGACTTGGTGGATCTGTATTTTATCTTTGCGTTGGGGCATTGGAGACGGGTTTAGCCTCCAATGACGACCTTGCGGCAGGTTGCCAGGAACTCGTCGGTCATTTCCTGGCCGATGCCCGGCAGATCGGGAACGGTGTAGTAGCCGTTCTCGGGCTTGTAGTAGTACTTGCCTGCCTTGATGAAGATGTCCAGCAGGTTTGCGTTGTGCTCTTCGTGGATGGTGAAGTTGGGGATGGCTGCTTCCACCTGCAGAGCGGCTGCGGTTGCGATGGGGCCGCCGCAGACGTGGATCTGGACGCCCATGTCATAGACCTGAGCCATATCGCAGATCTTCTTGGTCTCGGTGATGCCGCCGGTGTTGCACAGGTCGGGCTGGATCACGGACAGGGTGCGGTCCTCGAAGAACTGACGGAAGCCCCAGCGGGTGTAGCTGCGCTCGCCTGTTGCCAGAGGCAGGTTGCACTTCTGCTTGATGTGGCGGAAGTTGCTGGGATTCTCGGGGCTGGTGGGCTCCTCGAAGTACATGATGTGCAGAGGCTCCAGAGCCTTGCCCAGCTCAGCAGCGGTGTTGGCATCCAGCAGAGAGTGGATCTCTACGATGATGTCCAGGTCCGGACCGCCAGCCTCACGGCAGGCAGCGATACGCTCGACCGAGCGCTGCAGGTCGTGCTGACGGTAGCAGCCGCGGATCTGAGTGCCCTGGCTGCCCCAGATCTTCTCCAGCGGAGTGTTGGGGTCGGTAGCGGCAAAGACGGGATCGACCTTGATGGCATCATAGCCGTCGCGGACAGCGTTCTTGGTCACTTCATAGTAATCTTTCGGGTCGAACAGCAGGCCCAGGCCGGCGCCCTTGTTCTTGACCTGGATCAGGTCGCTCCAGCCGAACTGCAGCTGAGAAGCATAAGCGCGGAGCTTCGGGTTGGTCTTGCCGCCCAGCAGCTTGTAGACGGGAACGCCCAGAGCCTTGCCCTTGATATCCCAGCAGGCGGTGTCGATGGCTGCCATAGCGGAGGTGATGACAACGCCGCCGCCCATGCCCCAGAACGTGTGGCGATGCAGGTGCTCCCAGATCTTCTCGGTGTCAAACGGGTCCATGCCGATGATCAGTTTGGCAAAATCCTGGCACTGGCCGAATGCTGCCTCAAAGCTGTTGCCGTAAGCCAGACCTGCTTCGCCCCAGCCATAAATACCTTCGTCGGTGTTGATCTTGATGGTAATGAATTTGCCAAGATAGCATTCAACACTTGTGATCTTCATAAAAATTGCTCCTTCCCAAATGGTGGATGACGGTGAAAACCGATCATTCGATCATTTATTACTCGATAACAACTTTCTTTGCGTTGGCAATGTAGAAGTCGCTCATCTCCTGGCCGATGCCGGGCAGCTCAGGCACGGTGTAGTAACCGTCCTTGGGAGCGTAGTAATACTTGCCGCCCTTGACGAATGCGCTGGTCAGGTTGGCGTTGTGCTCTTCGTGGATGACGAAGTTGGGGATGGTAGCTTCCAGCTGCAGGGCTGCTGCCGTTGCGATGGGGCCGCCGCAGACATGGATCTGAACACCGATGTCGTAGACCTGAGCCATATCGCAGATCTTCTTGGTCTCGGTGATGCCGCCCGTGTTTGCCAGGTCGGGCTGGATCACATTCAGGGTGCGGTCCTCAAAGAACTGACGGAAGCCCCAGCGGGTGTAGCTGCGCTCGCCCGTTGCCAGCGGCAGGCCGGATTTTTCTTTGATGTGCTTGAACATATCGGCGTTGCAGGGCATGGTGGGCTCTTCGTAGTACATGATGCGGTAGGGCTCCAGAGCCTTGCCCAGCTCAGCGGAGGTGTTGGCATCCAGCAGAGAATGGATCTCAACGATGATGTCCATATCGGGGCCGCCAGCCTCACGGGCAGCAGCGATACGCTCGACCGAGCGCTTCAGGTCATGCTCGCGGTAGCAGCCGCGGATCTGAGTGCCCTGGGTTGCCATGACATCGGCCATATCGGCGGGCTCGGTGGGAGCAAAGACGGGGTCGATCTTGACAGCGTCGTAGCCCTCGTCAACCGCTTCTTTGACGACACGGTAGTAATCCTTGGGATCATACAGCAGGGTCAGACCGTCACGTGCCTCGATGTCTTTGCGCCAGCCGAACTGCAGCTGAGAAGCATAAGCGCGGAGCTTATCGTTGGTCTTGCCGCCCAGCAGCTTGTAAACGGGAACACCGAGAGCCTTACCCTTGATATCCCAGCAGGCGATATCGATCGCAGCCATGGCGGAGGTAATAACGACGCCGCCGCCCATACCCCAGAACGTATGACGGTGCAGGTGCTCCCAGATCTCCTCGGTGTTGAACGAATCCATACCGATGATCAGCTTGCCAAAGTCCTGGCACTGACCAAAAGCGGCTTCTGCAGATTTGCCATAAGCCAGACCTGCTTCACCCCAGCCATAAATGCCGGAATCGGTGTTGATCTTCATGGTGACGAAACCGCCAATGGCACCAGTGCCGAGATAACATTCGACGCTCGTGATTTTCATACGTGGAACCTCCATTTCAAATTGTTGTTTCTTTATTCGATCGGAGTCGGCCTCCGAAAGGATTCCAGAGAAAGTTCCTCCCCTCCCTTATCCGCACCCTGTTGAATGGGAGGGTGCGGATAAGCTACTAGGGAAGATTGGTATGATGGGAAAATTGCAAAATGTAAAAGGAGAAACTGTGTCAGGGAACGATCAGGTGTTTGAAGTCTCCTGATAATCCTCAGCCCACACAGAGGTGTGGATCTCGATGTTGCCCGTCTTGGAGCGCCAGAAGCCGATGAGGCCGGCGATGACGATGACCACGACATTGATCGCTGCCAGACCGATGTTCATGGAGAGCAGGCTCTTCCACAGAACGACCAGGAACAGGGCCAGAGAAACGCAGCAGATGGTGTAGTACAGGCCATCCGGCACATGATAACGGGACTTCTTCCAGGCTTCCGGATACTTCTTGGGCATCTTGATCTCAGCTGTGAAATTCAGGATGGCGAATGCAGAGGTGATCAGCTGCACCATATTGGTGATGGTGGTGATGGACAGACCGAAGACGATGGGGATGATGCCGACGACATACATGAAGGTCAGGATGTAGGGGCGGGCACCGCTCTTGTTTTTCTTGCCGAAGCTCTTGGGCAGCCAGCCGTCATCACAGGACTGACCGATGGTGATGGAGTTGTAGGCAAAGCTGGAGTTCAGGGTGGAAAGCAGAGCCATGATGGGGCCGCCGATGATGAAGAAGTAGAACAGCCAGGTGGGGAAGATGCGCTGTGCTGCAAACACCAGGGTGGTGGAGTTGCCGTACTCTTCCACGCTCATGACACCAACGCCTGCCATGCAACGCCAACATACAGGATGCAAAGGGTGGGCACGCAGAGCAGCAGGACGAACGGGATATCCTTGCGGGCGTTCTTGGAGTCACGGCCATAAGCGGTGGTCATGTAGTAGCCCTGGGTGGAGTAGACGAACAGCAGGACTGCACCGAGGAAGCCGCCGCTGATCTGGCCGTTGTTGAAGGTGATGCCCCAGCCATTGATGGCAAAGTTGGGGTCGCTGAAATCGAAGATGGGCAGCTTCATCTTGAAGATACCGACGATCGCAAAGAGGATGAGGCTGCAATCAGAAGCCAGGTCATCATTTTTTGTGCTTTTGCCATGATATCAACGCCCATCAGGTTGACAACATAGAAGAACGTCAGCAGGACGACGCCGACAACGACTTTTGCCCAGTGGGAGTTCAGCGCCGGGATGATGTCGCCCAAGTAAGCAGCTGCCGAAGCACCGAACAGGGACAGCGACAGACACTGGGTAAGGTACATGTAGGCGAAAACGCCGGATGTCCGCGGACTGGACAGGTCGCACAACATGGAATAGTTGCCGCCGCCCAGGCGGAGAGTGGAAGAGATGAAGACGAACGGCAGGATCATGACGAAGCCCATCAGGATCGCCACGAAATATGCCAGCCATGCGGAGTAACCAGTCATTTTGATGGCAGGGACGATCAGAGTGATAACGCCCGCGCCGATGACCTGGCCGATTGCCAGTGCGTAAAGTTCAGTTTTGCCAAGGGTACCTGGTTTTGGGACAGGTTCTTTTACAACATGAATCGCCATGGTAATATCTCCTTTTCCTTGATCTGTATCGATGAAAGATCACTCACTCGATCACTTTGTACAGGGTAGCGCGGTCAATGGCTTCCTGCAGGAACTCATTGCCGATGCCGGGCAGATCGGGAACGGTGAAGTAGCCGTTCTCCGGCTGCAGGTTGTATTTGGTCAGGCCGACCGAGGTATCCATGCGGTTGCAGGTGTGATGCTCGTGGATCAGGAAGTTGGGCAGCGTGCACTCCAGCTGCAGGGCTGCATTGGTGGTCAGCGGGCTGCCTGCGCAATGGACCTGGATGCCCACATCATAGGCGTGTGCCATATCGGAGATCTTCTTGACCTCGGTGATGCCGCCGCAGTTGCCGATATCGGGCTGAGCCAGCTGGAGCAGGTTCTTCTTGAAGTACTCTGCGTACTGCCAGCGGGAGTACAGGCGCTCGCCGTTTGCGATGGGCACGGAGCTGTACTTGGCAATGTATTCCACTGTCTGGGTGGTGGGAGTGTTGGGCTCCTCAAAGGCCATGATGTGGTATTTCTCGGCCAGTTTTGCCAGCTGGACAGCGCCCAGTGCATCGGGATAAGAGTGGTTCTCCATGATGATGTCCACATCATCCCCGGCGGCCTCACGGGCTGCTTTCATGCGGGACTCCACCATCTTCAGCTGCTTGGGTGTCAGCAGGCCGGTGGTGTCCAGGAAGTTGAGGGGCTTGCCCTCTTCATCACGGTCGAAGAAGTCGATCTTGATGGCGTCAAAGCCCTCGGCCAGCGCCAGCTTGACGTTGTGTGCATAATCTTCCGGCGTGACGGCCCACAGATGCTCGGAAACGCCCACCTGGCCCCAGCCGAACTGCAGCTGGCTTGCGTAGGTGCGGAGCTTATCGCGGACTTTGCCGCCCAGCAGCTGGTAGCAGGGAACATTGAAGTATTTGCCCTTGATGTCCCACAGTGCCACGTCGATGGCTGCGATGCCCGAGAAGACGACCGGGCCGCCGTTCTGGCCCCAGAACGTCCGCTTGTACATGGTCTCCCAGATGAACTCGGTGCGAAGCGGATCCATACCGATGATCAGCTCTGCCAGATCGCAGACCATGCCAAACGCGCCGGAACCACCAACGCCGTAGGCCATGCCGGCTTCACCGTCGCCGCAGATGCCAACGTCTGTATGGATCCGGCATCCGATGGGGCTGTTCTGCTTGCTGTTTGCAGTCGGCAGGCGGAACACCTCGACCTTTGTGATCTTCATAGAATTGCCTCCTTTTTTCTATCGTCAAGGACAGCTTAAACGCAGCTGCCTCTTCTTACCAATATTGATGGCCAGCGGGAAAATATCAACTCAACTGTTCGGTTGTTCGCTAAGTGAACTATAGCAAAACTCGACAACTTTGTAAAGAGGTTTTGTGCAATTCTACTTTTTGATGGTTTTTGGAGGAGGCTCTTTGTTCAAAATCACAAAACGAGCGTATTGGGGCGGATTTGTAATGAGGTGACGTTCGCAAGACTTCTCTACGGGTTGGAAATATCGTATTATCACCCTTTCGGCGGTGGTCAAGCGGTATGTCTACCTCTACCGGCAGGCCATGAACCCCTCCCCCGGCGTCAAGCGGCAGCTCCTCATCAAGGCCATTGGCGAGGACGAGCTTCTGGAACAGCTGCGGCAGGAATACCCTGCCCTGCAGGACCCCACCGGCAGCACCCCGGAGGCCATTGTGGAGGGCGTTGCGGAGATGAAGCGGCTGCTCAAGTACAACGACAACACCATTGCCGATAAGCTGGGTCTCGGACGGACGACATTGTGGAGAATGCAGAAGAAATCCGGTGCAGCCAAAGCCAAAAAAGAGGAGTGACCTCCGACCGCCTACATTATAAATAAGAGAATCAAAAAAACACACCAGCACGGCGCGGAATCCCCCAAAACCGTTGACATGCGGGGCGCGGAGGTGTAGACTGCTTGTTATAGGGGGTAACAAGTTGCGGCGGCGTTGTCCGCGGCAGACAGCTCCCAAACGATAAGAAAGAAGAAAAAAGGAGAAGCATCATGAAAGTTATCAACACGGAAAAAGCTCCCGGCGCAATCGGCCCCTACTCTCAGGGTTTTGTGGTCGGCAACCTGGTCATTACCTCCGGTCAGATCCCGGTGAACCCCGCTGACGGCTCCGTCGGCGAGGGCATCGCTGCTCAGGCTGAGCAGAGCTGCAAGAACGTTGGCGCCATCCTCGAGGCTGCCGGCAGCAGCTTTGACAAGGTCGTCAAGACCACCTGCTTCCTGGCGGACATGGGCGATTTTGCTGCTTTCAACGAGGTGTACGCAAAGTACTTCACCTCCAAGCCCGCCCGCAGCTGCGTGGCCGTCAAGACCCTGCCCAAGAATGTCCTGTGCGAGATCGAGGCTACCGCTGAGCTGTAAGCTGAGGCTCTCTATCCCTATAAAGAAAAGCAAAAAGCGCTGTTGTGTGTTGCAACAGCGCTTTTTGTTTTACAGCTGATCGTTTTTCAGCTTCTCCAGCACCTCGTCCAGCGAGGCGCACTCCATGGTGTACAAGCTCCGCATCTCGTCGTCGGCGGGGACGAGGTCGGGCACCATGACGGTGATGAAACCACCCCGGGCACCGGCCCGGACGCCGTTGTAGCTGTCTTCCAGCACCAGGCAGCGGGCGGGCTCCACGCCCAGCTTTTCCGCGGTCAGGAGGAAGATCTCCGGGTCCGGCTTGGAGTGAGCCACATGCTGGCCCGAGACGATAGCCTTGAAGTAATGGGTCATCCCCCACTGGTCCAGATTGTTGCGGATCATGGCCTCCCGGCTGGAGGAAGCCACGGCCATGGGGAGGCGCTGCTCGTCTAGCCAGGCCAGCAGGGCGTCCAGCCCCGGCTTTTTGGGGACAGGGGCGGAGAGGAAGACTTCATCCGCTACCCGGTGCAGACTCTCCACGATGCCATCGGCATCGCAGTCCGGGCCGTAAAAGCTCCGCACCACGTTGCGGGTGGTCTCGCCCGCCGTGCCCCGGGCGGCCTCGGCCAGGCCCTCTTTGTAGGACAGGCCCAGCGCCTTGAGGGCCGGGTCCCAGAATGTGGCCCACATCCGCTCGGTGTCGAACATGGTGCCGTCCATATCAAAAATCACGCCGTTTATCATAAAAAAGTCCTTTCTTTTGTATGCTCCACGCTTTATTCTATCATACTTTACCACAACTTACACGCCTCAAAGATGAAAGATTTTTTGATTCCTTGAAAAAATGATTCAGCATACTATAATAGAAAACAACATTCGGCATTTTTGGCGCGGGGCGTGCTGCCCGCGTTGGCTGTGTGAGATCAGAAAAGAGGGAAAATTATCATGTTGGATATCAAGATCACCCGCACCACTTCTCCCAAGGAGAAGCCGCAGGACGAGAGCAAGCTGGGCTTTGGCAAAAAGTTCACTGACCATATGTTCGTGATGGATTATACGGAGGGCGAAGGCTGGCATGACGCCCGCATCGTCCCCTACGCGCCGTTCTCGCTGGACCCGGCTACCGTCGTGTTCCACTATGCGCAGGAGATCTTTGAGGGCATGAAAGCCTACCGCACCGCGGACGACACCGTGCAGCTGTTCCGCCCCGAGTGCAACGCCAAGCGTTTTCAGGATTCTGCCGACCGTCTGTGCATCCCCAAGATCCCGGTAGAGGACTACATTCAGGCCGTTGAGGCTCTGGTGGATGTGGACCGCGACTGGGTCCCCCACAGCGATGGCGCTTCCCTGTACATCCGCCCGTTCATCTTTGCGAACGACGTGGGCCTGGGCGTGCACGCTTCCAAGCACTACATCTTCTGCATCATCTGCGCACCGTCGGGCGCTTACTACGCTGAGGGCATCAACCCCGTCCGTATCTACGTCGAAGACGAGTACATCCGTGCCGCTCCCGGCCTGACCGGTTTTACCAAGTGCGGCGGCAACTACGCTGCTTCCATCAAGGCCGGCGAGCTGGCTGAGGAGCAGGGCTACGCACAGGTGCTGTGGCTGGACGGCGTGGAGAAGAAGTACGTCGAGGAAGTCGGCAGCATGAACATTATGTTCAAGATCGGCGGCAAGGTCTACACCGCCGCTACCGTCGGCACCGTTCTGCCCGGCGTCACCCGCCGCAGCTGCATTGAGCTGCTGAAAGACTGGGGCTATGAGGTCATCGAGGGCAAGCTGGCCATCGCTGACATCATGCAGGCTGCCCGTGACGGCAAGCTGGAAGAGGTCTTCGGCACCGGCACCGCCGCTGTCGTCTCCCCCGTCAAGGAGCTGGTCTGGAAAGGCGAGCACGCTTACATCGGCGACGGTAAGATCGGCCCTGTCACCCAGAAGCTGTACGACACCATGACCGGGATGCAGTGGGGCAAGATCCCCGATACCAAGGGCTGGATCGTTCCGGTGGAGAAGAAATACTAAGCCGCTTTCCAGAATTCTTCTGTTCAGAATTTTTGTAAACGCCGCCAGGACAGGACCCCGGCGGCGTTTGCCGTATCCGGATGCTTTTTATTGCAATTCCTGCTTTACGGTGTTAAACTAATCTCAGAACAAGAAATTGAGGGAACGAGAGGGATTTTGGAACGATGATCAAAAAGTGGACTGTGCGCTACCCGGCCGTCAACGGCGAGGAGGAGCGGCGCGCTTATGTATATCTGCCCACCATGTATGAGGCAGACCCGGACCGCCGGTATCCGGTGCTCTATATGTTCGACGGCCAGAACGTGTTTTTTGACAGCGACGCCACCTATGGCAAGAGCTGGGGGATGGCCGATTATCTGGACTACACCGACACCCCGGTGATCGTGGCGGCCATTGAGTGCAATGCGGGCCCCAACAACGAGCGGCTGGTGGAGTATTCCCCCTACCGTTTTGACGACCCCAACTACGGCCACTTTGACGGCAAAGGCAAGGACACCCTCAACTGGTTCGCCCACGAGTTCAAACCATCCATCGACAGCCAGTACCGCACCCTGCCCGACCGGGCTCACACGTTCATCGGGGGCAGCTCCATGGGCGGCCTGATGAGCCTGTACGCCCTGCTGGCCTACAACGATGTGTTCGGCCGGGCAGCGGCACTCTCGCCCTCCCTCTGGGTGGCCCGGCGGCCCTCATGAACCTGACCGCCCGCACAAAGCTGGCGTCGGGCACCGTCCTCTACATGGACTACGGCTCCAAGGAGATGGGCAACCACGAGGGGATGCGGAAAGGCTTTGGCGAGATGTGCGGTAAAATTTTTGCCCGTGGCATCAACCTGACCGCCCGGGTGGTGCCCGGCGGCACCCACAGCGAAGCCAGCTGGGAAAAGCAGCTGCCGTTTGTGTTCCATACCCTGATGTATGGGCTTGAATAAGACAGATGCCCTTGGCTCTCCCTCTGGGAGAACTGTCTGCGAAACAGACGGAGAGGGCACAAAAGGAGGTATCCGCGATGGAAATGCAGTATTTTAAGGATTACAGTCCCGCCCTGGGCCGGGAGATGGAGTGCAAGGTGTACGGCCATGCAGGCCGCCCCATCCTCTACATCCCCTGCCAGGATGGCCGCTTCTTTGACTTTGAGGATTTTCACATGGCCGATACCCTTGCGCCCTGGATCGATGCGGGCAAGGTGATGGTCCTCTCCATTGACACGCTGGACAAAGAGACTTGGTCGGACCCCAACGGCAACCCCTACTGGCGGATCCGCCGCTATGAGCAGTGGCTCCACTACATCGTGGAGGAAGCCGTGCCCAAGCTCCAGCAGATCGCCCGGGAGCGGAACGGCTGGGACGGCAACCCCGGCGTCATCGCCTTTGGCTGCAGCCTGGGCGCTACCCACGCCGTCAACCTGTATCTCCGCCGCCCGGACATCTTCTGCGGCTGTCTGGCCCTCAGCGGCATCTACACGGCGGCTTACGGCTTTGGCAATTACATGGACGAGCTGGTCTACATGAACTCCCCCGTGGATTACATGGCCAACTTCCCGGAGGACCACCCCTACATGCAGCTGTTCCGCAGCCAGAAAGCGGTCATCTGCTGCGGCCAGGGCGCCTGGGAGCAGCCGGACACCACCTGGTATCTCAAGCGCATTTTTGAGGCCAAGCACATCCCCGTCTGGGTGGACCTGTGGGGCCACGACGTCAAGCACGACTGGGATTGGTGGTATAAGCAGGCGGCCTATTACATGCCGTATGTGCTGGGAGAGTGAGAGCGTTTGCGCACAGATTTTGTCCACTCAGAAGCACAGGCGCTTCTTGCCTCTCCCTTTGGGAGAGGTGTCACCGCAGGTGACGGAGAGGGCAAGGCCGCTTTTATAGAGAGGAATACAGAGGAAAGAGGAATCAAGAAAAAACCATGCAGAACTTTATTTTCATTTCGCCCAACTTCCCCACCAACTACTGGCAGTTCTGCCGGGAGCTGAAAAACAACGGGATGAACGTGCTGGGCATCGGCGACCAGCCCTATGACGAGCTGAAACCGGAGCTGAAAGAGAGCCTGAACGAGTACTACAAAGTCGGCAGCCTGGAAAATTATGATGAGGTCTACCGCGCGGTGGCGTTCTTTGCGTTCAAGTACGGCCGCATCGACTGGCTGGAATCCAACAACGAGTACTGGCTGGAGCGGGACGCTGCCCTGCGCACCGATTTCCACATCACCTCCGGCTTCCAGACCGAGGATATGCCCCGCATCAAGTACAAGAGCAAGATGAAAGAATACTACCAGAAAGCGGGCATTGCCACCGCCCGCTACCACATGGTAGACGATTTTGCGGGCTGCAAAAAGTTCATCGAGGAAGTGGGCTATCCCGTTGTGGTCAAGCCGGACAACGGCGTGGGGGCCTCCGACACCCACAAGCTCTCCAGCGAGGAGGAGCTGAAAAAGTTCCTGGCTTACAAGGCGGAGAATCACGCCGATGTTTCCTACATCATGGAGGAGTTCGTCCGCGCCGAGGTCAACAGCTACGATGCCATCATCGACGGCAGCGGCAACCCCATCTTTGAGGCCGGCAATGTCAGCCCCATGTCCATCATGGACATCGTGAACGACAACGACAACTCCATCTATTACATCATCAAGGACCTGCCCGAGGACACCCGCGCCGCTGGCCGTGCCGTTGTCAAGAGTTTTGGCGTCAAGAGCCGCTTTGTCCACTTTGAGTTCTTCCGGATGACCGAAGACCAGACCAGCATGGGGAAAAAGGGCCAGATCGTGGCGCTGGAAGTCAACATGCGTCCCTGCGGCGGCTTTACCCCGGACATGATCGACTTTGCCCGCTCCACCAACGTCTATAAGATCTGGGCCGACATGATCGCCTTTGGCGGCACCGATATGCCCGTGGGCGAGCACTATTACTGCGCCTTTGCGGGCCGCCGCGATGGCAAGCACTTTGTGTACAGCCATGAGCAGATCATGCAGAAGTACCAGAAGAACATGAAGATGGTGGATCGTATCCCGGACGCTCTCTCCGGTGCCATGGGCAACCAGATGTATGTGGCCAACTTCTCCACCCGCGAGGGGATGGAGCAGTTCTACTCCGACGTCCTGGCCGTTACCGACCCCATCAACGCCAAGGTGCAGAAAGAGCTGACCGAGGTGCTGGCTCTGGGCGAGCCGGACGCGGCTTCCACCAAAGCTGTCACCCCGAAGCCCGACCTGACCCCTGCCATTAAGCCTACCACCGCCGTGGCCGAAACCAAGACCAAAGCCGTGGCAGAGGTGCCCACCAGGGCGGTCACCGAGACCCCGACAAAAGCCGTTGCCACCCAGCCGACCAAGGCTGTCACAGAGACGCCGACCAAGGCCGTCGCCACCCAGCCCACGAAAGCCGTGACCAAAACGCCCACCAAGGCCGTGACCAAGACCAGCCGGAAAGGCAAAAAGTAACAATACGGTAAAATAATGCAGCCGTTCTCCCGATTGGAAAGGAGAGCGGCTGTGTTTTTAACGTGAATGCTTGTTTTGCGTTAAAAAATATGATATCTTATAATTGCCGTTTTGACAAAAAGCGGCAGGGCACTGCAAACAACGGCAGGCGGTTTGGCCACATCTCCCGCAAAGGGGGTGAGACTGATGCCGATTACTTTAACGTTCCATCTGTTCGGATGTGTTATTACGATTAAGGTAAAAAGCGAGAACCGCCACCCTGGCCGGTGACGGTTCTCTTTGTAGAATCCTAATCTAACCTGGGCCAACCGCTTGTCGCAGTGCCTTTTCTATTTGTATTATAGCAATCCTCCGGGGGGCTGTCAAGCTTGCGGAGGGTTGCTTTTTTAATTGTCCCCTGCCGCGGAATGTGTTATACTGGTTGCAAACAAATAAGAACGAGGTAACGACCCATGAAAATTCCCGCAAACGGCTTTACGCACGCCGGCAAGTTCCACGCGGACGACGTGTTTGCCACGGCGCTGCTCCAGATCCTGCGCCCGGATATTAAAATCACCCGCGGCTTTGTGGTGCCGGACGATTTTGACGGCATCGTGTACGATATCGGTTTTGGCATGTTCGACCACCACCAGGAGCCGCGGGAGTACCGCGCCAACGGTGTGCCTTATGCGGCGTTTGGCCTGCTGTGGCGGGTGCTTGGCCCGGGGCTGGTGGGCGAGCGGCAGGCCCGGCTCATCGACGAAAACTTCATCCAGCCGCTGGACCTGAACGACAACACCGGCGAGCAGAACAGCCTGTGCGACGCCATCGGCTTCTTCAACCCGGTGTGGGACTCCAAGGAAGATCAAGACGCCTGCTTCTTCAAGGCGGTGGCCGTGGCCAAGCAGATCTTGGAACACCAGATCGACAGCGCCAATGCGGTCAACCGGGCCGATGAGAAAGTCCAGCAGGCTTACCAGAACTCCCGGGATGGCATCGTGGTGCTGCCCTGCTACCTGCCCTGGAAAAACGGCCTGTATAAGACCGATGCCCTGTTTGTGGTCTACCCCAGCCAGCGGGGCGGCTGGAGCGCCCAGTGCGTGACCGACCACAAGACCAAAAAGCCCAAGCTCCCGTTCCCTCAGTCCTGGGGCGGCCAGCCGCAGGAGGTCATTGAACAGAAGAGCGGGATCCCGGGCATCAGCTTCTGCCACGCCAGCCGCTTCCTCATTACGGCCAAGGATAAGGAGACGGCTCTTGCTGCCTGCCGCCAGGTGCTGAAAAACAATGGCCGCGTCTGAGACGGCATCCGGGCCAAAGCCCGCGTTCGTCTATATGGTGCGCTGCGCGGGCGGGCAGCTCTACACGGGCTGGACCAATGACCCCGCCGCCCGGCTCCGGGCCCACCAGAGCGGCAAGGGGGCCAAGTACACCCGGGCACAAGGGGCGCTGGGGTTTGCGTACCTTGAGCGCTGCGCGGATAGATCCGCTGCCCTGCGCCGGGAGATCGCCCTGAAAAAACTCCCCAAAGGACAAAAAGAACTGCTCTGTACGGCGTGGAACGCGGCGGGCTGCCCGTTTGCCCCGGAAACAAAGCGGTAAACCAGCGGCATCCGTGGAAGCGGGTGCCGCTTTTGCGTGTATAATTTTAAAAAAATACGGGAAAATATACAGGCTTGAACTGCATAAAATTTGGATATAAACATAAAATATTGAATAAACATACAAACTGACGCAAATCTCACCGGAAAAGGGGCCAAGGTTTGGCGGGTTTGAGAATTGACGGAAAAGCCGCACGGCGTATAATAAAAGCGTACTCAAGAACAGTGAGCGATCGAGAAGCCCGGGAGGGATGCCCGGCGCGCGAAACAAAGTGTAAAACGTGAAAACAAAGGAGCAATTACCATGAAAAAGGAAGACATCAAGAAAGTTGTTCTGGCCTACTCCGGTGGCCTCGATACCTCCATCATCATTCCCTGGCTGAAAGAGAACTACAACAACTGCGAAGTCATCGCTGTTTCCGGCGATGTGGGCCAGGGCACCGAGCTGGACGGCTTGGAAGAAAAGGCAAAGGCAACGGGTGCTTCCAAGCTGTACGTTCTGGACCTGAAGAAAGACTTTGTGGAGAATTACATCTTCCCCACCCTGAAGTTTGGCGCAAAGTACGAGGACTACCTGCTGGGCACCAGCTTCGCGCGTCCCTGCATCGCCAAGGCTCTGGCCGACATCGCCATCAAAGAGGGTGCTGACGCCATCTGCCACGGCTGCACCGGCAAGGGCAACGATCAGGTTCGTTTTGAGCTGACCCTGAAAGCCCTCTGCCCCGATATGGCCATCATTGCTCCCTGGCGTGAGTGGGATATCGAGAGCCGTGACGAGGAGATCGACTACGCCGAGGCTCATCATATCCCCCTGAAGATCAACCGTGAGACCAACTACTCCAAGGACAAGAACCTGTGGCACCTGAGCCACGAGGGCATGGACCTGGAGAACCCCGCCAACGAGCCCCAGTACAACAAGCCCGGCTTCCTGGAGCTGGGTGTCAGCCCCGAGCAGGCTCCCGACACCCCGACCTACATCACCCTGCACTTTGAAAAGGGCATCCCCACTGCCGTGGACGGCAAGGAGATGGGCGCTGTTGAGCTGGTCGAGTACCTGAACAAGGTGGGCGGCGAGAACGGCATCGGCCTGCTGGACATCGTGGAGAACCGTCTGGTCGGCATGAAGAGCCGCGGTGTCTATGAGACCCCCGGCGGTGCCATCCTGTACAAGGCCATCAACGTGCTGGAGACCATCACGCTGGATAAGGAGAGCGCACACTTCAAGGCTCAGCTGGCCCAGAAGTATGCCGACATCGTCTACAACGGCCAGTGGTTCACCCCGCTGCGTGAGGCTCTGGATGCCTTTGCCGACAGCCTGGAGAAGACCGTCACTGGCGACGTCAAGCTGAAGCTCTACAAGGGCAACATGATCAACGCAGGCGTCACCTCTCCGTTCACCCTGTACGATGAGCAGACTGCTTCGTTCGGCGTGGATAAGGACTATGACCAGTCCGATGCTACCGGCTTCATCAACCTGTTCGGCCTGTCCATCAAGGAGCGCGCAAAGCTCTCCAAGAACTGGCCCGAGATCAAGTAATTTTACCCGGCCAATCTTCCCCCTCCGTGTGTTTTCACACTTTCACACTGAGGTTTCCATCAACCGGCTCGATGCCGGCGGCACCGCCGCAGGAGCGTTTTCCCCTGCGGCGGCTTTGCCGTTTTATAAGGAAAAACCTCTCCGTCATTGCTGACGCAATGCCACCTCCCCTAGCAGGGGAGGCCTTGGCAGTCGATTGAAGCTTTCCCTATTTGCCAAAGGCTCCCCTGACAGGGGAGCTGTCGAGCGAATGCGAGACTGAGAGGTTTGTACAGAAGGGACAAAACATTATGGCAGAACAATTGTGGAAAGGCCGCTTTTCCAAGGCGGTGGACTCTCGCGTCAACGATTTCAACTCTTCCATCCGCTTTGATCAGCGGATGATCGCCCAGGATATGCGGGGCAGCGGCGTGCACGCCACCATGCTGGCCAAGCAGGGCATCATCTCCGAGAAAGACTGTGAGGACATCCTCAACGGGCTGGCCTCCATTGCGGACGATCTGGCTTCCGGTAAGCTGGAGATCGACCCCAACGCCGAAGATGTGCATACCTTTGTGGAACAGACCCTCACCGCCCGCATCGGCGATGCCGGCAAGCGGCTGCACACGGGCCGCAGCCGGAACGACCAGGTGGCGCTGGATATCCGCCTGACCCTGCGGGACTACAGCCACATGCTGCAGGGCTATATCGTGGAGCTGGTCAAGGTCATCTGCAAAAAGGCGGCGGAGAACACCACTGCCGTCATGCCCGGCTACACCCACCTGCAGCGGGCCCAGCCCATCACCTTTGGCCACGCCTGATGGCCTATGCCTGGATGCTCCTGCGGGACCTGCAGCGCTTTGAGGACGCCACCGCCCGGATGAACGCCCAGTGCCCGCTGGGTTCCGGCGCCCTGGCCGGCACCACCTACCCGCTGGACCGCCAGTTCACCGCCGAGAAGCTGGGCTTTGCAGCTCCCTGCCCCAACAGCCTGGATGGCGTTTCGGACCGTGATTTCTGCATCGAGCTGGCCAACGCCATCTCCATCTGCATGATGCACCTCTCCCGCCTGTCCGAGGAGATCATCCTCTGGTGCAGCTGGGAGTTCAAGTTCATTGAGCTGGACGACGCCTTTACCACAGGCTCCTCCATCATGCCCCAGAAGAAGAACCCGGACGTCACGGAGCTCATCCGCGGCAAGACCGGCCGGGTGTACGGCGATCTGAACACCCTGCTGGTCATGATGAAAGGCATCCCGCTGGCCTACAACAAGGATATGCAGGAGGACAAAGAGGCTGTTTTTGACGCGGTGGATACCCTGGAGCTCTGCCTCAAGACGGTGACCCCCATGCTGGACACCATGAAGACCCTGCCCGCCAACATGCGCCGGGCCGCTGCCAAGGGCTTTATCAATGCCACCGACTGCGCCGACTACCTGACCAAAAAGGGAATGCCGTTCCGTGACGCTTACAAGCTGACGGGCTGCATGGTCTCCGACTGCATCGCCAAGGATCAGACGCTGGAAGAGCTGACCCTCGACGAGTTCAAGGGTTACAGCGCCCTGTTTGAGAACGACATTTATGACGCCATCGACCTCATCAAGTGCTGCGAGGGCCGTACCAGCTACGGCGGCCCCAGCGAGGGCAGCGTCAACCACCAGATCGAGCTGGCAAATGCCCAGCTGGCCGCATGGGAGGCGAACAACGCATGAGCGTGAAAGTATTTATTGACGGCTCTTCAGGCACCACGGGCCTGCGCATCGCCGACCGTCTGGCCGCCCGGCCGGAGATCGAGCTGCTGAGCATCTCCGCCGAGGGCCGCAAGGACGTGAACGAGCGGGCAAAGGTCATCAATTCTGCCGACCTGGCATTCCTCTGCCTGCCGGACGCGGCTTCCAAAGAGGTCATGCCTCTGCTCCGCCCGGATGTGAAAGTGCTGGATACCTCTACGGCGTTCCGCACCGACCCGGCCTGGGATTACGGTTTCCCGGAGCTGAACGGCCAGAAAGAGAAGATCCAAAATTCTTACCGGGTGGCTGTGCCCGGCTGCTATGCCAGCGGTTTCATCAGCATTGCCCGGCCTCTGGTGGAGCTGGGCCTTGCCCCGGCGGATTATCCGTTCAGCTGCACGGGCATTTCGGGCTACTCCGGCGGCGGCAAAAAGATGATCGCCGAGTATGAAAGCCCGGACCGCCCGGCCCACAGCAAGATCGATGCACCCAAGAGCTACGGCCTGACACTGGGCCATAAGCACCTGCCGGAAATGCAGAAGATCAGCGGCCTGGCCCGCACGCCCGCCTTTGTGCCGGTCGTGTGCGATTATTACTCCGGAATGCAGGTGCTGGTGCCGCTGGACCTCAAGCTGGCAGGCACCACCGCCGAAGCCGTGGCCAAAGGGCTGGCGGAGTACTATCAGGGCGGTGCCACGGTCAAGGTGCACGGCCTCAATGAGACCCTGCCGGAAAACGGCCTGTACTCCAATGCCATGGCGGGCAGCGACCGGATGGGGCTGTACCTGACGGTCAACGCGGCGGGAGACCAGATGATGCTGGTCTCCCTGTTCGATAACCTCGGCAAGGGTTCCTCGGGCGCTGCCATCCAGTGCATGAACCTGATGCTGGGTCTGGATGAAGTGGCTGGATTAGAGTAATGTTCCGAAAATAGGGGGAAACAAAATGGGTTACAAGGAAGTAGCGGGCGGCATCTGCGCGCCCAAGGGTTTTGCAGCCGCAGGCGTCTGCTGCGGCATCCGGGCGGGCCACACCGAGAAATACGATCTGGCCCTCATTAAGGCGGACGTGCGCTGCGCGGCAGCGGGCGTTTACACCACCAATAAAGTCTGCGGCGCTCCCATCAAGGTGGACCGCGCCCACCTGAAAGACGGCTATGCACAGGCCATCCTCGTCAACAGCGGCAACGCCAATACCTGCGCCGCCAACGGCGTGGCCCTGGCCGAGGAGTGCTGTGAGCTGGTGGGCAAGGCACTGGACCTCCCGGCCGAGGACGTGCTCCCGGCTTCCACGGGCGTCATCGGCCAGCCCATGGTCATTGACCCGTTTGCCAGAGGCATCCCGGCGGCAGCCGCCAAGCTGGCCGCTACCGAGCAGGGCAGCACCGACGCGGCAACGGCCATCATGACGACCGACACCCACAAAAAGGAGTACGCCATCCAGTTCGAGCTGGGCGGCAAGACCTGCACCGTGGGTGCCATCGGCAAGGGCAGCGGCATGATCGCCCCCAACATGGCCACCATGCTGGCGTTCTACACCACGGATGCCGCCGTCTCCCCCGCTCTGCTGGAAAAGGCCCTCAAGACGGTGGTCCCGGGCACTTACAACCAGATGAGCGTGGATCTGGATACTTCCACCAACGACACCCTGATCATCATGGCCTCCGGTCTGGCGGGCAACCCGGAGATCACCGAGGAAAACGCCGATTATGACGCCTTTGTGGCGGCCCTGACCGCCATTGCGGAGCACATGTGTGCCGAACATGCAGGCGACGGCGAGGGCGCGACCCACCTCATCACCTGCGAAGTGACCCACGCCCCCGACCTCAAAACAGCCCGTGCCGTTTCCCGCAGCGTGGTCTGCTCCAACCTGTTCAAGGCGGCGGTCTTTGGCCGTGACGCCAACTGGGGCCGCATCCTCTGCGCCATCGGCTACACCCCCGGCGATTTCTCCATCGATAAGGTCTGCGTCTGGCTTTCGAGCAAAGCAGGCGAGGTCTATGTCTGCGAGAACGCCGCCTACCACCCCTACAGCGAGGAAGAAGCTGCCAAGGTGCTGGCCGAGCACGATGTGCTGGTCAAGGTGGATATGGGCACGGGCGACGCCAGCGCAAAAGCCTGGGGCTGCGACCTGACCTACGATTACGTCAAGATCAACGGCGATTATAGAACTTAATGAAACTCCCCCAGTCGCCTGCGGCGACAGCCCCCTCACAGAGGGAGCCTGAAAGCCTCCCTCCTTGAGGGAGGTGGCATCGCGCAGCGATGACGGAAGGAGTTTGTCTGGTGGGAAGCAAATGCCGGAGCAAGTGTGCTGGCGGCAAGGAGAGTATATGAAAAATGAAGAAATGGCCCGCCTGTTTTCAGAGGCCACCCCTTACATCCAGAAATACCATGGCAAAACCATGGTGGTAAAATACGGCGGCAACGCCATGATCAACGAAGAGCTGAAAAATGCGGTCATGAACGACCTCGTCACCCTGACCCTGCTGGGCGTCCGGGTGGTGCTGGTGCATGGCGGCGGCCCGGCCATCAATGAGATGCTCAAAAAAGTGGGCGTCGAGAGCCATTTTGCCAACGGCCTCCGGGTGACGGATGACGCCACCATGGAGATCGTCCAGCAGGTGCTGGCCGGTAAGGTGAATAAAGACCTCGTGGCCAAGCTCCGGGGCCGCGGCGTGGGCCTGTGCGGCATGGACGGCCAGATGCTCCGCTGCACCGAGCTGGACCCCCAGCTGGGCCATGTGGGCGAGATCGTCCATGTGGACGCAACCCTGATCTCCAGCCTGCTGGACGGCGGCTTCATCCCGGTCATCGCCACTGTTGGCATGGACGACCTGGGCCAGGCGTACAATGTCAACGCCGATACGGCCGCAGCCCAGATCGCCATTGCCCTCAAGGCCGAGAAGCTGGTCTCCATGACCGATATTGCCGGCCTGCTGCGGGATAAGGACGATGAGACCACCCTCATCCCCGAGGTGGAAGTCTCCGAGATCGAGGGCTACAAATCCGCAGGCATCATTGCAGGCGGCATGATCCCCAAGATCGGCGGCATGGCCGATGCCATCTATCAGGGCGTGCACGAGGCTGTCATCATTGATGGCCGTGTGCCCCACTCCATCCTTCTGGAGCTGTTCTCGGACCGCGGCTCCGGTACCCGTTTCTACCGCCGCAGCCATCGGGAATAAGGATTGCGGAAAGCACAGTAGGGCGATATAATAGAGAGCAAGAGAAGCCCTACGATCAGGAGGTAACATTATGGATTCCGAAAAAGTCATCAAGCGGGACAACGAATATGTCCTGCATACCTATGGCCGCAACCCTGTTGTCCTCGAAAAAGGCCACGGCCTCTATGCCGAGGGCCCCGAGGGCCAGAAATACCTTGATTTTACCAGCGGCATCGGCGTCAACAGTCTGGGCTACTGCGACCTGACCTGGGCCGAGGCCGTGTCGGAGCAGGCCCACAAGCTGCAGCACACCTCCAACCTGTATTACACTGCCCCCTGCGGCAAGCTGGCCAAAAAGCTCTGCAAGCGCACCGGCATGAGCAAAGTCTTCTTTGGCAACTCGGGTGCCGAGGCCAACGAGGGTGCCATCAAGGCGGCCCGCAAATACAGCTTTGACCACTACGGCAAGGGCCGTGATACGATCATCACGCTGGTCAACAGCTTCCATGGCCGTACCATCGCCACCCTGACCGCCACCGGTCAGGAGGTCTTCCACCAGTACTTCGGCCCGTTCAACGACGGTTTCCAGTATGTCCCGGCGGGGGATATCAACTCTCTGACCGAGCTGGTGGACCGCCACACCTGCGCCATCCTGCTGGAGCTGGTGCAGGGCGAGGGCGGTGTCATGGCGCTGGACCCTGAATATGTGCAGGCCGTCCGCGCGCTCTGCGATGAAAAAGACCTCATCCTCATTGTGGACGAGGTGCAGACCGGTGTGGGCCGCACGGGTACATTCCTCTGCTGTGAGCACTACAACCTCAAGCCGGATATCGTTACGCTGGCCAAAGGCCTGGGCGGCGGCCTGCCCATTGGCGCGGTGCTGATGAATGAAAAAGTGGCCGAGGGCATGGGCCCCGGCAGCCACGGCTCCACCTTTGGCGGCAACCCGGTGGTCTGCGCCGGTGCCAACGTGGTGGTGGACCGGATGGACGCCGCGTTCCTCTCCAATGTCAATGAGCGGGCCGTCCAGCTCCGCACCGGCCTTGCCAAGCTGCCCCGGGTCAAAAGCCTTTCGGGCATTGGCCTGATGGTGGGCATTGATTTCCTGGAGGGCATCCAGGCCGCCGATGTGCTGGCTGCCTGCCGTGAAAAGGGCCTGCTGGTGCTGACGGCCAAGACCCGTCTCCGCCTGCTGCCCCCGCTGACCCTCACCGCCCACGATGTGGACATGGCGCTGGAAATTCTGGGCGAGGTGCTCACCGGGATGCAGCCCAAGACGGTGGAGGAAACAGCATGAAACATCTGCTGAAAATGAGCGACCTCACCCCCGGCGAGGTGACCCACATCCTGGATGTGGCCGACCAGCTCAAAGCCCAGCAGAAAGCCGGGGGCACCCCTCCCCTGCTGGCGGGAAAAAGCGTGGCGCTGATGTTCTCCAAGAACTCCACCCGCACCCGCAACAGCTTTGAAGTGGGCGTCTACCAGCTGGGCGGTCTGGGCCACTACATGAACGCGGCCACCGAGCTGCAGCAGTCCGGCCGTGGCGAGCCCCTCAAGGACACCGCACGGGTGCTGGGCCGCTATTACGATTGCGTCGTCTGGCGCACTTACCGTCAGTGCGATCTGGAAGAATTTGCTGAACTGGCGGGCGTGCCCGTCATCAACGGCCTGACCGATTACGCCCACCCCTGCCAGGTGCTGGCCGACCTGATGACCATTCGGGAGCGCCGGGGCACGCTGGCGGGCCAGAAGCTCTGCTTTGTGGGCGACGGCAGCAGTATGGCCAACAGCCTCATCGTGGGCGGCCTGCTGGCCGGAATGAGCGTGACCTGTGTCTGTCCCCGGGACTACCGCCCGGCGGCCGATGTGGTGATGTTCGCCCACAAGTACGGCGAAAAATTCCACCTGACGACCGACCCCGCCGAGGGCGTCAAGGACGCCGACGTGGTGGTAACGGCTGTCTGGAACACGGCCCGCCCCGGCACCCAGGACAGCGAGCAGCGCCTGCGGGATTTCGCAGGCTACCAGCTCACCAGCAGTCTGCTGGCAGCGGCCAAGCCCGACCACATGGTGCTCCACTGCCTGCCCGCCCACCGCGGCGAGGAGATCTCCACGGCCGTTTTTGAAGGCCATGCGGATGAGATCTTTGACGAGGCTGAGAACCGCCTCCATGTCCAGAAAGCCGTTCTGGCCATCTTGCTGGGCGGAAAATAATGTTCTTTTCAAAAACAGAAACCGGCGTCTGCCAGACTCATCCGAGCGGCAGACGCCGGTTTTGTTATAATGCAAAATAGAAAAGCACGGTGCATTCCGGCGTGGAGCGGGACAGATGAAAAACGGTTGACGGAAAGCGGAGTTTTTGTTATAATAATTAGGCTTGAATGGTGCGGGAGATGAGTTTCCCGTGAGATTTGAGCAGAACAGAATATGGAGATGTATCGAAGTGGTCGTAACGAGAACGACTCGAAATCGTTTTGTCCTTAATCGGGCACGTGGGTTCGAATCCCACCATCTCCGCCAACAAAAGGCATCAGCTCAGGCTGGTGCCTTTTTTGCGGCCAAGATGGTGCGGATGAGAACAGGGCGGCGGTCCGCAGACCGCAAGCAATCAGCCCTGCGGGCTGTTGCTTAGCCCGCGGGAGAATGCCCACCATCTCCGCCAGAAGTTGCAGATTCAAACGAATCTGCGACTTTTTCTTTTGCATCAAGCAGAGAAAGACCGCTTTTGCTTCATCACGGTATGCCTTATCGATATTCGCCAAAAAAGAAAGCTGGATTTCTCCAGCCTTCCAAAAGGATGTATCAATAATTTTTGCTCAGAATCTTCTCAAGCGTGTCCGCAAACCTGACATCCTGCTCCTTCGTCCGCTTTGGGCTCCCCTTGGGATGCTTTCCGGCACGGAGGAGTTTTTTGTTTTCATAACGCCGCAGCATGAGAGCGTCTATGTTGTCGGCGGTGTATTCCAAACCGTTCTGGTTCAGCACTCGTGCGCACTTGGCAAGACACATACTCGCCAGCCCGTAGTCCTGTGTTACGACAATATCACCCGGTTTTACCCGGTTGACGAGAGCAAAGTCCACGCTGTCTGTCCCTTTATCGAACACCAGCGTCTGCGCACCTTCCCGCTCAATCTGGTGAGCGGTGTCGCACAGGATGATGACAGGAACGCTGAACCGCTTTGCGATCTGCAATGTCAGGTCCACCACCGGGCAGCCGTCTGCATCAATCAAAATGGTCATGCGTGTCCCTCCATCACCCACTGAAAGGCTTTCGCCGTGCGCAGGTCGGCGTCTTTGAAATGCCCGCCGCTGTTCCATTCAAGGGTGCAGTCTGCGCCACGCTCTGCAAGTCGGCTGTGCAGGGTGCGGATATTATCCCCTACCGCAGCCATGACGGCGTTTTTCGTGCGCTCTTCCTTGTCGCCAAGGCTCAGATAAACGCGCTGTGCCTGCATCGGGTGCTGCTGTTCAAACTCCATCCAGTCCGGAAACCACACAGAGGGGGATGCGGCGGCGACACCGTAGAACAGCTTTGTCTGAGTGGATGCCCACAGCGCAAATAGCCCGGCCAGCGAGTAGCCACCCAGAATGATTTTGACGTTTTCCGGGAGATCAAACTGTTGTTTCAGTGACGGAATGACCTGCTCTGTCAGGAAGCGCAAAGTGTCCGCAGCCTTGCCTCCAAAGCCTTGCTTTCCCCACACGGCAGGAGACTTCCACGGAGAAAGTGCATCGTTCCAGCTTTCCACCGGGATGGCCGCAAACAGAAAGTGGTGCGCACTCTGTGCGATAGCGGCAATCTCGCTTTCCATGCTTTGCAGCTCATGTTCGCCGGTCATTTGGAGCAGCAGGTATTCTGCATGGGCTTCGCCATAAATGCGGCAAGGTCTGCTCCCGATTTGCATTGTCTGTGCGGTCATTGCAGCAGCCTCCCGAAAAGATTTGATAAGCTCAGTATAGCAACTGAAAAATTATTTTGCAATTCAAAAGGCTTTCATAGCAGTGGCAAGCAAATCAATGACTGACAATCAAGAAATTTCGGAACAATACCCTATGACATTATCCCAGTTGACAATCATCGACAAACTGGAACTTGTCGGGGCAAGGCCCCTCCATCTTGCTGCCGCAAGACCGTTCTGTCACTTAAAAGCCCCACTGGGGCTTTCATTGTTCCGCTTCGCTCCACAAACGCGAATTTTCAAATTAGCCTTTGCAAATAACCTTTGAATCTTCACCATCAATTACAATTCCCTGACGGTTGTTAATCGGGCATAGATTCAAATCCGAAAACTCAGTCATTATTTTCTCGGTAACTTTCTTAAATGGTGCTGTAAGATAATGCGGAAGAACATAGAAATCAATCAAATCAAGCCCTGCATCATCTTCTTGTGAGTAGTCCTCTGGCTTTTCATCCATTTGCTCGATATATTGGATGCTTGGAGCGCATATAATTGCGCCTGCCGACTCGCCGATCATCAATTTTCCATTTGCCAATTCCTTTTTCAGTAGCCCATCAGTTCCCGTTTTACGGAGCTGGTCCATAAGAAAGAAAGAATTTCCGCCGGTAAAATATATCACATCTGCTTCTTCAAAAACAGACTGTATCGTTGAATAAGCCTCCGTTGAAATATCAATTTCAGTTACGATTGCTCCCAACTTTTTGAATAATTTTCGAGCCGAGCCGACATAACCGGTGTAGCCTTCACGCAGTGAAGCTGTTGGAATAAATGCGACTTTCTTATTTTCAATTTCTTCCTTTATCAGACTTCCTACACTTGAAAAGTGCGAACATAAAAATAGTTTCATCAATATTCTCCTTTATAAATTCCGAGTTGTCGCTCTCAGTATACCATGCTTTCTCCCCGCAGAAAAGCATGGCGAAAAACAAAAATGTCTCCGGAGGGCTTGTACGTATGTTTTTCCAGCGTTTCCGATCTGAATTTCTCAGAACAGAATATCCTCCGGCTTGAACTTATCTTTTTCGGTAATGGGGCGGATCACCTTGCAGGGCACCCCCGCAGCGATGACGCCGGGGGCAATAAAGGCACCTGCTCCGATGTTTACCGGAGAGGTATTCGCCCGACTGACCATAGAAGTAGTCCAGCATCATTTAGTGTGACCTCGGATTTTCAACTGCATGGGTGTGTTCATGTGGAAAACTATCCATCCCTCCGAAATGAATGAAAAACAGGTTGACATTCATCAGAAAAAACGCTTACAATTTACGGCATCCGGGCATCCAAACACTTCGGATACTTGAAACAGACCTACAATGAGTTTTTCCGAATTTACGGAAAGCCGATGGGACTGGAGAAACTAAAACCAACGGCAATCATTACAGAGGATTCCAATTCGGGGTTCCAGTTTTTTCAGGCTGTTTGCGCCGAAAACGGAATTTTCTGCGAATCTGCTGGTGGAAAGTCCAACATTTCAAACGGGACTGCCTCACAGTGATGTGGCGCAGTCCCGTTCGTTCAGGATGATCAATGGACTTTGTAGAATACCCGATTTCCAGCCTTCCGTGCAGCCAACAGTCCCATTTCGTGGAATTTCATTACAAATCGAATGGTGGCATACGCAGCGTTGCGGAAGTCCTTTTCCAACTGCTTGGTGGTAAATTCTTCTGCACCGTTTGAGCCGTCTGCAAGCGGCATCATCCATTTCAGGTATGTCATTCGCCCACTGAAATGCTCTTGCGGTACGCAGGGCGGCTTCTTTGAAATGCCCGCCGCTGTTCCATTCAAGGATGCAGTCTGCGCCACGCTCTGCAAGCCGGCTGTGCAGGGTGCGGATATTATCACCCACCGCAGCCATGACGGCGTTTTTCTCAAAAAATTAAAAGTGCGAACAAAAATTTTGTTAAAATGTATTGCATATAATTTTGCGTTAATGTATAATAATTTTGTAAATATTCGCCTGCTGCTTTGCTGTGAGAGGGCTATCCTATGAAACATTTGCAGAAGCTTGTTACCATTGTCCTCGCATTTGTTTTGGCGTTGAGCCTCAGCCTGACTGCCTTAGCAGAAGAAGGCTATGGGCAGGAAGTTACGGGGGAGGACAATCTGTTCCAGAACAATGAAGCCCAAACTACATTCAGCGTCGTTGCAGTACCGGCAAATCTTTCTGCAACAGTTCCTCTCAATGTCACTTTTGCAGTCAAACGCAATGGTGATTTTGTTTGTCCAAAGGGCTATGCAATTACCAATACGGGCTCTGAAATTTTTCATGTTTCGGATATCCGCGTAACCATGCTCGATGCAGCATATTCTTTTGTAGAGAGTGATAAGAATTTGCAGGATCGGCAGATTTATCTGACGATGACTGGAACAAATCCGGGCAGTATGAGTCCTATTTCGGATACTGTTACCTTTGTGTCTGGGAGTGATAATACAAAACAATCGTTTGGCACAGAACAATATACATATAACACCTGGAATGTCTATCAGGGCGGAAAAATTGAATTTGAGTTTAAAGGAAAAGTGAATGGCATCAGTGCGGAGTGGGCCGACAAGCAGGAACTCTTCACGATTGCGTATACCATAGAGCCAGGCGAGATATATGGGCCAAATCCAAAAGGATAAACTGTTTCCACCGGAGCGGGGGTTCGCCCGCCCCGGTGTTTTTATCGTTTGAGAAAGTGGGTGCATTGGATGCGGGAGTATCACAAACAAGTCCTCCTTGGCCTGAAATTTCTCCTGTCCCGTGGGCTTCCGCTGGTGCTGGTTTCTGCCGCGGCGGCAGGCGTTTTCCTGCTGAAGACGCCGGACAGCGCAAAGCAGGCCTCTGCTCCGGGAGCCCGTGACCCCAATGCAACGGTAGGTCAGTACGAGGGAAAGTCGGAGGCGGAGATTCAGGCAGAACTGGACAAAGTCGTGCAGGAAGGGATGTTCAACATCTCCATCAACCCGGATATCCGAATGACCAGCGGCAGAGCGGAAGCGGAGCTGCGGGTGGAAAATATTCCGGCCAATCACCATCTGATGAGCGTCACTCTGAGCCGGGATGATACCGGGGAGGTGCTGTATGCCTCCGGCCTCATAGAACCGGGATATCACATTCAGGCGGTGCCGCTGGAGACAGTCCTGCCCGGCGGCAGCTATACGGCAACAGCACTGTTTACAGCATACGATCTGGAAACGGAACAGCCCGCCGGACAGGCTGCGGCAAGAGTCCGGATCACAGTAGCAAAGTGAAAAAACGAGCCATTTACAGCTGTACTTGTAAATGGCTCGTTTTCGTTGATGTTATTGCCCTCTCGCGATCTCCTGCAACTTCTGCTGATCCAGCACCTCCACGCCGCCACGGTAGAGGCGCACCCAGCCCTCCTGCGCGAAATATTTCAGCAGGCGGCTGACCACCTCGCGGGCGGAGCCCATATAGCGGGCCATCTGGTCGTGGGTCATGCGGACATTGCTGCCGCCGGTCTTGGCCAGCTCGTCGGTGAGGAAGATGGCAAGGCGGCGATCGGCGCTCATAAACAGAATTTGCTGCATCGTCCACATGGTATCAGAGAAGCGCTCCGCGGTCATCTGGTAGGCAAAGCAGCGGACGTGAACATTCTGCTGCATCAGGCGGCGGAACGTTCCAGCGCCGATGCAGTAGGCCTCGGTGTCCTCCTCGGCGTCGATGTACAGATCAAAATTGACCGAATCCAGCACACAGGAGGCCGAGAGGATGCAGACCTCCCCCGGGAAGAGGCGGTAAAGGGTCACGTCCCGGCCATCCTCGGAGAGGAGATAGGCTCGCAGCTGGCCGGTGCGGAGGAGCAGGATGCCCACGCAGTTTTCCACGGGGCTGTGCACCCGCTCCCCTTTTTTGTACTTGACCGGCCGGGTGGTGCGGCAGAGAAACTCCTGCTCCTCCGGGGTCAGCTGCTCCCAGAACGGGAAGCCGCAGGCCAGGCAGTCCGGGCAGACAGGGGACTTTTTATCCAATTCCGGCATGATTCATCCTTTCCGCAGGGCCTTGGCGGCCTCGCTGCCCGCAAGGGCACCCTCGTACACGGCCTTGGCGACCTGCAGCAGGCCGCCGGTGCAGTCGCCTGCCGCGTAAAGGCCGGGCAGAGTGGTCATCATGTGCTCATCGGTGACGATGCGGTTCCCGTCCACTTCGGCCCCCAGCTTGCGGGCCAGAGCGGTGCTGCCTGCCACGCCCAATGCGACGAACACACCGTCCAGCGCCAGCGTCTCCCCGCCTGCCAGCTGGACCCCGGAGACCCGCTGTTCTCCCAGGATGGCTTCCACTTTTTCCGGGCGGACGGTCACTTCCGGCGGAAACTCTGCCGTCAGAGGCATTCCGTTGGTCAGCAGGGTGACATGCTTCGCCACCGGGAGCAGCGCCTGGGCCTCATGGAGGGCATATTCTCCGCTGCCCAGCACAGCCACATCTTTGCCACGGTAGAAAAACGCGTCGCAGGTGGCGCAGTAGCTCACGCCGTGGCCCTCCAGCCCGGTCAGGCCGGGGATGCGGGGCACGGCACGGGAGGCCCCCGTGGCCAGAATGACAGCGTCTGCCGGGTAATCGCCGTCCAGCGTTTCGACCGTGAGTTTATCCGTGTAGGTCAGGCCAACGGCCTCGGCGGTGACGAATTTCACGCCTACAGCCCTGGCACCCTCCATGCCCCGGCGCTCCAGCTCTGCCCCGGAGATGGGCTCGGCAAAGCCGTAGTAATTCTGGATGAGCTCGGCGCGGTCCAGGGCGCCCGGGCCCTTGGTCAGGATGGTGGTGTCCACGCCTGCCCGCGCGGCGTACAGTGCAGCCGATACGCCCGCCGGGCCGGAACCGATAATGACAATGTTCGACATTTATATTCTCCTTTTCAGGTCCGATGTTTGCTTACACCTCTATTATACACAAAATCTGCCCGTTTTCCGTGACTGAGTTCCAAAAAGTTTTCGATTGTGTTATACTGAGCCTGTCTGATTTTTGTGTTTTTTCTGGAGGCTTCCATTTTATGTCCAAGCAACGCCTGCTTTTCATCACCACGGGCGGCACCATTGCCAGTGTACGCACGGCCCAGGGGCTCAAACCCGTCCTTTCCAGCGAGGAGCTGCTGGCTCACCTGCCGGAGCTGCAGGAGCTCTGCTGCCCGGAAACGCTGGCCCTGTGCAGCATCGACAGCACCGACCTCGGCCCCGAGCACTGGCTCATGATGGCCAAGGCCGTGCAGGAAAACTACGCCCTTTATGATGGCTTCATCATCTGCCATGGCACCGATACGCTGGCCTACTCGGCGGCGGCCCTTTCTTACCTCATTCAGAACGCGGACAAACCCATCATCCTGACGGGTGCCCAGCAGCCCATCTCCAACGAGATCACCGACGCCAAGAAAAACCTGCGGGACAGCGTGATCTGTGCGCTGGACTCCGGGAGCCGGGGCGTGATGGTGGTGTTCGGCGGGCATGTCATCGCGGGCACCCGGGCCAAAAAGAACAAGACCATCAGCTATGACGCCTTTGCGTCGGTCAACTTCCCGGCGCTGGCCCTGGTGCAGGGCGACCGGCTGGTGCGGTATGTCCCCTCTCCCTGGCCCACCGGCCCGGTGGAGTTTGGCCGGGCGCTCAACCCCAAAGTCTTCCTGCTCAAGCTGACTCCCGGCCTCGGGCCGGAGCTCATCCCGGCCATCTTTCAACATTACGACTGTGTGATCGTGGAAAGCTTTGGCGTGGGCGGCATCCCGCAGCGGCTGATGGACGCCTTTGCCGAGGGGTTGGGCGACTACGACCAGACCCACAAAATCCTGATCCTGACCACTCAGGTCACCTACGAGGGCAGCGATGTGGGCATTTACGAGGTGGGCAAACGGGTCAAGAACCGCTTCCGTTTCCTGGAAGCCCATGACATGACCATTGAGGCGGTCATCACCAAGGTGATGTGGCTGCTGGCCCAGAACTGCGAGAGCTTCGACCAGCTCCAGCAGCGGTTCTACCGTCAGATCAATTTTGACACATTTTATCATTGATCGGTTGGCAGCAAAAAAGGACACGGCAGCGCGCCGTGTCCTTTTTGCGGTACAAACGTTAAAATACAAGCTGCACCAGCAGCACATAGCAAAGCGTGCCGCCTGCAATGGATCCCAGTGTTTCGTGCTTCCACTTGTGGAGCGCGATGGTCACGCCGATGGCGATGGCCTCCGGGATGCCGTGGCTGCCCGTAAAGACGCTGACGCCTTTGAGGCAGTAGATGATGAGCATTCCGAAGATGGCGGCGGGCAGCACCCGCCCCAGATACCGGACGACTTCCGGCGGCTGCTGGTCCTTGGACGAGAAGATCAGGAACGGCAGAAACCGGGTGAGCATGGTGGCTGCCGTGCAGGCGGCAATGGTGATGCCAAACTGGACTCCGCTCATGGGGCCACCTCCTCGGTTTTATCAGCCTGCTCAATGGGCTTGCGCAGCACGAGCAGCAGCACCAGAATGCAGATCATGGACGGGATCAGAAAACTGCCGGAGCCAAACACCAGCAGGCAGACAAACGGCACCGCCAGCCCGATGAAGCCGGAGTAGTGCTGCTTTTCTTTCTCCCACTGGTTGAGGAAGATGACCACGAACATGGCGGTCATGACAAAATCCACGCCCTCGGTGCTGAACGGCAGGATGGAGCCCACCGCTGCCCCCAGAAAAGCGCTGGCCACCCAATAGATCTGGTCCAGCAGGGTGATGAAGAACATGAACCACCCACGGTCTACCCCCTCGGGCGGCTCGGCCGAACAGGTGATGGAAAACGTCTCGTCGCTCATGGCGTAGATCATGTAAAAGCCGCGCGGGCCGTAACCCTGATAGCGCTCCAGCATGGTCAGGCCGTAGAACAGGTGCCGGGCCTGGATCATGAGCGCCATCAAAAAGGCAGAGAGGGGCGAAAAGCTGCCCAGCAGCAGGGAGGCCAGCACAAATTCCAGGCTTCCGCCGTACACCACGGTGCCCATCAGGGGCGGCAGCCAGATGGGCAGGCCCAACGACTGCACATAGATGCCGTAGCCTAGCCCCAGCACAAAATACCCCGTCAGCACCGGAATGGTTGGGGGAACGCGGCTTTCAGCGCCGCCAAAACCGCCCCGGAGGAATCGCGGGACGGGGTCAAAACGGTTTGATTCGTCTGTTGCATTTTATTCAACCCTCCAATCTAGTATTATAACAGGTTTATCCTGCTTTGCAAGAGGCGGTTTCCGGATGCAAAACACCCCCGCTGAAAGCTTTTGGAAAGCTCCCGGCGGGGGTGTTGTATTTTGATGAGAAAGGGGATCTTAGGCTTCGTTCTTTTTGGCAAGGTCTTTGGTGTAGAGGGCACGGGTGGCGTTGAGGACGGCGATGACCATGACGCCGACGTCGGCGAAGATGGCCGTCCACATGCTGGCGATGCCCAGCGCGCCGAGGATGAGGCAGATGCCCTTGACGCCCAGCGCAAAGACGATGTTCTGATACACGATGCCGTTGGTGCGGCGCGCGATCCGCATGGCCAGAGCGATCTTGGCCGGGTCGTCGTCCATCAGGACAACGTCCGCGGCCTCAATGGCAGCGTCGGAGCCCAGAGCACCCATGGCAATGCCGATGTCCGCGCGGGACAGAACAGGGGCGTCGTTGACGCCGTCGCCCACAAAGGCGAGGTTCTCTTTGGGCTGCTTGGAGGCCAGAAGCTTCTCGATCTGATCGACCTTGTCGCCCGGCAGCAGGCCAGCGTGGTACTCGTCCAGGCCCAGCTCGGCGGAAACGGCTTTTGCCACCGGCTCGGCGTCGCCCGTCAGCATGACGGTCTTGCGGACACCGGCCTGTTTCAGGCCCTTGATGGCCTGTGCGCTGTGGGGTTTGACCACATCGGCAATGAGCAGGTAGCCTGCATACTTGCCGTCAATGGCCACATGAACGATGGTGCCGGCCTCCGTTACAGCAGGGACGGTCAGGTTCAGCTTTGCCATCAGGCGGGCATTGCCGCAGGCCACGGCTTTGCCGTCCACCTTGGCCGTAACACCGTAGCCGCCAAGCTCCTCCACGTCGGTGACGCGGCTCTGGTCGATCTCCTTGCCATAAGCGGCCTTGACGCTCAGGGAGATGGGATGCTTGGACCAGCTCTCGGTCAGGGCCGCGGCCTCCACCAGAGCGTCTTGCGAGGTGCCCTCCGTGGGATAAATGCCGGTGACTTTAAAGGTGCCCTGCGTCAGGGTGCCGGTCTTATCAAAGACCACCACACCGGTACGGGCCAGCTCTTCCAGATAGGTAGAGCCCTTGACGAGGATGCCGCAGGCGGAAGCGCCGCCAATGCCGCCGAAGAAGCTCAGAGGGATGGAGATGACCAGCGCGCAGGGGCAGCTGATGACGAGGAACGTCAGGGCGCGGTAGATCCAGTCGCCAAAGCGGGCGGACTGGCCCGTCAACAGCAGAACGATGGGCGGCAGGAATGCCAGTGCCAGAGCGCCGTAGCAGACAGCGGGGGTGTACACCCGGGCAAAGCGGGTGATGAAGTTCTCGGCCCGGGCTTTCTTCATGCTGGAGTTTTCCACGAGGTCCAGAATTTTGGAGACGGTGGATTCGCCAAATTCCTTGGTGGTCTGAATCTTCAGCAGGCCGGTGACGTTGACACAGCCGCTGATGACCTCATCCCCGGCCTTGACGTCCCGGGGCAGGCTCTCGCCGGTGAGGGCGGCGGTGTTCAGGGCCGAAGCGCCCTCCAGAATGATGCCGTCAATGGGGATGCGCTCGCCGGGCTGGACCACGATGGTGGTGCCGATCTCGACCTCATCCGGGTCTACCTGTTCCAGCTTGCCGTCCTCGCCCTCAATATTGGCGTAGTCCGGGCGGATGTCCATCAGGCTGGAAATGCTCTGGCGGCTCTTGCCCACGGCCACGCTCTGGAACAGCTCGCCGATCTGATAGAAGATGATAACGGCGCAGCCCTCAACATAATCGCCCAGGGCAAAGGCGCCCACGGTGGCAACCGCCATCAGGAAGCACTCGTCAAAGGGCTGGCGGTTCTTGATGCCCTTGATGGCCTTGCGGAGCACGTCCCAGCCGACCACCAGATACGGGATGCAGTACAGCGCCAGCTCCACCGGCGTGGGGAAGCTGGGCAGCAGTTTCAAAATGGCTACAAGGATCACCGCTGCGATGATCTGCTTGAGCATTTTCTTTTGTTTTTTGTTCATCTCAGTCTCTCCTTTTGTGCGGATCTCGGCACGGGTTTTCAGGGGGGAGTTTTCGTCCGATTCCACCTGTTTTCCACAGTAAGTGGTTTTTTCCACGTTTTCCTCCGCCTTTTCCACAGACTTTTCCCGACAAAAAGAGGCTGTTTGGCGTCTCTTTTTGCACTTTTCCGCAAGAAATGTTGAAAACCAGGTGGAAACTGTGGAAAACCTGTTTCTTTTTCCACAAAAGCGTTCCGTTGTATAAAAAGGCCCCTCCCGGGGGAGGGGCTCCGAGGTTCCGGAAGATCAGATGCCGAAAATCTCGCAGTCGTCCTCCACTTTCTTGCAGGCGGTCAGCACTTCCTGCATGGTGGCCTTGGGGTCTGCACCCTCAGCAAACTCCACGTTCATCTTCTGGGTCATAAAGCTGACGGTTGCCTTTGCCACGCCGGAAACGGTGTTGGCAGCGTCTTCCATCTTGGCGGCGCAGTTTGCGCAGTCCACTTCGATCTTATAGGTCTTCTTCATCGTAAGTACCAGCCTTTCTCATTCTTCAATATGATCCATCCCCATGGAGAGGATGCTGCGCACATGGTCATCGTCCAGTGCGTAGTAAACAGTTTTGCCCTCCCGGCGGAACCGCACCAGTTTGCAGTCCTTGAGCACCCGGAGCTGATGGCTCACGGCGGACTGGCTCAGCTGCACCGCGTTGGCGATGTCCTGCACGCACAGCTCGTTATCGTGGAGCGCGTACAGGATCTTGATGCGGGTGGAGTCGCCAAATACCCGGAACAGGTCGGCCAGCTCGTAGAGCACCTCGTCATCGGGCATATCAATGGGCTGTGCGGCGGGGGCGCTTTTCTTTTCGGGTTCCTGCTGCGGCATCTGGACATCTCCTCTCGGGTCGGTTTTATATGAACGTTTGTTCATGTGTTCATGATAGCATGGGGAAAGGCTCCTGTCAAGGGGTTTGGAGAAGAATTTTGCTGGAATTTCAAAAAAGATATTTTTTGCCCCAATACGCAAAAAAGTGGCATTTTTATTTTGCAAAAAGGGTGCGGTTTCAAGGCCGCCTTTTTCCGGGAAGAACCCACGGCAGATACATCCCCGCCAGCACCAGCGCCACGGCGGGGAGAAAGCCCAGGAGATACCACTGTTCCCCAAACCACTGGGTAAACAGCGCCGTCACCGGGCTGCTGGTGGGGCCGTTCAGAAAGTAAAAGTTTGTGTACAGCACTTTATTTAAAAAGTAAATGGGCAGCGCCGAGCCAAACAGGAATGCCAGCACCGCCGGGAGCCGCCGCACCTGCGGGCGGAACCCGCCTGCTACCAGCAGAACCGGGTAAAGCACCAACAGCCCATGGAGGGTAACAGAATGCAGGTTGATGAGGCTCCACGCCTTTGTCCCCAGCCAACCGGGGCAGAGCAGCGCAATGGCGGCCCCCGGTGCGCAGAGGGCGTAGAGCTCCTCTTTGCACCAGTCCTTTCCGGTCAGGGTGCAGGTTGTGCAGAGGAAAATATGGATGCTGCACAGGTGGAGAGGCAGGTAGCTCCAGTTCCACTGCCCGGTGGCCAGCATGGCAATGACCAGCACGGCTTCATCTGTCAACAGCAAAACCGTAACGCCCCACATGATGCGCCGCCGGGTGCGTTCCGGGCTGCGGCGGTACCAGCGGGCGGCCAGCAGGATGCAGACCGCCACTGCCTCCAGCTCTCCCAGGTGCACCGCTCCAAACAGCGGATAGCCCTGATACCCCGGGCCATACCGCCGGGCGATCATTTCATACGACATCCAGAACTCACTCATCTGCTCCACCGCCTTTTTTGCCTTTATTATGGGCTCGTTCGATCCAAAAGGAAAGTGTTTTGGCGGAAAAATCTCCAAAACAGGTGCACAGCGGCGCAAAATGTGGTATTCTACTGTTGGTTTGTAAATTCATGTCGTTTCGACATCTTGCACACACACAAAGAAAAGGAGAATTTTTATGACTCTGACAACTGGGATCCACGGCGAGCAGTCCGTGGCTGTGACCAACGAAAACACCGCGAAAACCATGGGAAGCGGCACGCTGGACGTGTTTGCGACTCCCGCTCTGGTGGCACTGGCCGAGAAGACCTGCTGGATGAGCGTGGCCGAGGCTCTGGACGAGGGCTGCGGCACCGTGGGCACAAAACTGGAGCTGGAGCACACGGCCCCTACTCCCGTGGGCATGACCGTGACCTGCGAGAGCGAGCTGGTGGCCGTGGAGGGCCGCAAGCTGGTGTTCAAGGTCTCGCTCCACGACGAGAAAGGCCCCGTTGGCGGCGGCACCCACGAGCGCTTTGTCATCAACAACGCCAAGTTTGCGGCCAAGGCCGAGAGCAAAAAGAATTAAACCTCTCAGTCGAACTTCGCTCGCCAGCTCCCCTAACAGGGGAGCCTTTGGCAAATAGATCAACTTTCATCCGACTGCCAAGGCCTCCCCTCGACAGGGGAGGTGGCATCGCGTGAGCGATGACGGAGAGGTTCCAGTTCCAGCGGCGGCGGGTCGGCCCGCAGGGCCTCCTGCTCGGCTTTCTGCTGGGCCTCCCACAACAGGCGGGCGGCCTGCTCGCTGGCGCGGAACAGCTCAAAATACAACGCTTTATAATCCGGCGCGGCAAACACCCCCTTTCTTCCTTTCTGGGGGATAGTCTGCCCCGCCGCACCCCAAAACAAACCTGATCTTCAAGAGGAATCATTTTTATGAAAAAGAACAATCTCTCCTGGGTGGGCGCTCTGCTCGTCTTCGCCCTGTTGTTGTGGTGCACTTCTGCCACACCGGGCAAGATCGCGGACCCGTCTACTTACACCTGCGCCGTGTACAGCACGGCACTTTCCCTGCTGCCTCCGGTGGTGGCCATCGTGCTGGCCCTGAACACCAAGGAGGTCTACACTTCCCTGCTGGTGGGCATTGCCACCGGTGCCCTGCTTTACGCCAACGGCAACCTGGAGCTGGCTCTGACCACCCTGTTCTTCAATGAGGACGGCGGCATGATCTCCAAACTGTCCGACAGCAGCAATGTGGGGATCCTGGTCTTCCTGGTCATGCTGGGCATTCTGGTGGCCCTGATGAACAAGGCCGGCGGCAGCGCGGCCTTTGGCCGGTGGGCCTCCACCCATATCCACACCCGGGCCGGGGCACAGTTTGCCACCCTGCTGCTGGGGATCATGATCTTTGTGGACGACTACTTCAACTGCCTGACCGTCGGCTCGGTCATGCGCCCGGTCACTGACCGTCAGAAAGTCTCCCGCGCCAAGCTGGCCTACCTGATTGACGCCACGGCGGCCCCCGTCTGCATCATTGCGCCGGTGTCCAGCTGGGCTGCTGCTGTTACTTCCTCGGTGCCCGATGGCTCCGGCATCAACGGCTTTACCATGTTCCTGCGCACCATCCCGTATAACTATTACGCCATCCTCACCATGGTCATGAGCCTGTTCGTCATCTTTACCGGGACGGACTACGGCCCCATGAAGCTGAATGAGACCAACGCCATGAACGGCGACCTCTTCACCACCGAGGACCGCCCCTACGGCGATGATGTGGACGACGGCACCGACACCAAGGGCCATGTCATCGACCTGGTGGCCCCGGTCATCGTCCTCATTGCGGCCTGCATCTTTGGCATGGTGTACACCGGCGGCTTCTTTGAGGGCACCGATTTCATTACCGCCTTTGCGGACTGCAACGCTTCCATGGGCCTTGTCATGGGCAGCAGCATTGCCCTGTTCTTTACCTTTGTGTTCTACCGCGTGCGGGGAGTGATGACGTTCCAGGACTTTGCCGCCTGCATCCCCGAGGCTTCAAGGCCATGGTCAGCCCCATGCTGATCCTGACCCTCGCCTGGACGCTGTCCGGCATGACCGGCCTGCTGGGTGCAAAATATTACGTCGCCAACCTGCTGGGCGGCTCGGCCGCGGCGCTGCAGTATCTGCTGCCGGTCATCATCTTTGTGGTAGCCGTCTTCCTGGCCTTTGCCACCGGCACCTCCTGGGGCACGTTCTCCATCCTCATCCCCATCGTCTGCCATGCATTCCCGGAGGGAGAGATGCTGGTCATCTCCATTGCGGCCTGCCTGTCCGGCGCCGTCTGCGGTGACCACTGCTCCCCGATCTCCGACACCACCATCATGGCCTCGGCTGGTGCCCATTGCAGCCATGTGAACCACGTTTCCACCCAGCTGCCCTATGCGCTGACGGTGGCCGGCGTCTCGGCGGGCTGCTATGTCCTCACCGGCCTGTCGGAGGCCGTGCTGGGTGCCCGGGCCAATCTGGTCAGCTCTCTGGTACTGTTGGGCGTCGCCATTTTCCTGGAGCTTATCGTGTTGAGCGTCATCCGGGTGCGGACGGGCCACGGCAAAAAAGTTGTTCGCTGAAAATTTTGCGACAAGCGTTGATTTTTTCCTCCAAAACGTGATATACTAAAAGAAATTGAGTTAATTTGTCACAAGGAGGGCGTTCATCTTGCTGGAAGAAGTGTTTCAGGAAGTCTACACCAAGTTCAAACTGCATTTTTACCAGAGCGTGTTCCAGCGCTTTGCTACCCGGGAGGCGACCCTGACCACGGTGGAGTCGTTCTGCATGGAGGGCATCATGGCCATGGGAGAGCCCACCATTGCCGAGTTTTCCCGGATGATGGGCATTTCCACCCCCAATGCCGCTTATAAGATCGGCAGCCTGGTCCGCAAGGGCTATGTGGAAAAGATCCAGTCCACGGTGGACCGCCGGGAGTACCATCTCCGTCCTACACAGAAGTATATCAACTACTACAACATCAGCTATTCCTACCTGCACACCGTCATTGAGCGTGCCAGGGAGCGGTTCTCCCCGGAGGACTGCAAAAAGCTTGAGGAAATGCTCTCGGTGGTCAGCCATGAGCTGATGCCCGAGCTGGATATGCTGACCCGTGTTCAGGCCGAGGCCCCGGAGCGTGCCGCGGAGGATGAGAAGACTAACGCATAAAAGCCGCAAACAAAAAATCCATCGCTGTCAAAAACAGCGATGGATTTTTTCTTTCCAGAAATACGCTCAGACGTTCGCCGCGCCCCGATCGAGAATTTTATCGAACCGGGACAGGAACGTGAACACCGTGATGCTGGCCGCCGTGATGTCGCTGACGGGCTCCGCGAGGAAGACCGCGAACACCGGGTCCGGCAGGAGGTGCGGCAGGAGGAAGATGAGCGGGATGAGGAGAATGAGCTTGCGCAGGCAGGCCAGCAGGAGGCTGACCTTGGCCTGCCCCAGTGCCATAAAGCTCTGCTGGCAGGCGATCTGGAACCCGATGGCAAAGAAGCCTGCCATATAAATGCGCATGGCCCAGGTGGTGTACTGGATGAGGCTGCGTCCGAGGTGAAGAGCCCCGCCACCGCACCGGGCACCAGGAGCATGAGCAGGCAGAACAGGGTGGCATAGCCGCCGCAGAGGGCCAGCTGGAAGCGGAACGCCTCCTTGACCCGGGCTTTGCTGCCTGCGCCGAAGTTGAAACTCATGACGGGCTGGCCGCCCTGGCAGATGCCCTGCACGGGCAGGCTGCAGAGCTGGGACACGCTGGTGATGACGGTCATGGCACCCACGGCCACATCGCCGCCGTACCGGGCCAGGCTGGAGCTGAAGCTGATGGAGAGCAGGCTTTCGGTGGAAAGCATCACAAAGGTGGAGATACCCAGCCCCATCACGGGCAGGATGACCCGGCCCTCGGGCCGCAGGTGCTCTCTGCGGAGCCGGAGGATGGTCTTGCTCCCGGTGAGAAAACGCAGGATCCAGAAGGCACCCACGGCCTGGCTGAGCACCGTGGCAATGGCGGCACCCCGCACGCCCATGTCCAGCACAAAGATGAGGATGGGGTCCAGGATGATGTTGATGCCCGCGCCGATGACGGTGGTCAGCATACTGATCTTAGCAAAGCCCTGGGTGGTGATAAAGGGGTTCATGCCCATGACGATGAGGACACAGACCGAGCCCAGGATATAGATGCGGCTGTAGGCCAGCGCATAGGGCAGGGTGGCCTCGCTGGCACCAAAGAGCCGCAGCAGGATGGGAGCCCCGGCATAGAACCCGATGGTAAGCACCACGGCAAAAAACAGCAGCATGGTAAAGCTGTTGCCGATGATCTTTTCGGCTTCTTCTTTGTTGCCCTGCCCCAGCGCGATGGCCGTGCGGGGCGCGCCGCCCGCGCCGATGAGCATGGCAAACGCGTTGAGCAGCATCAGGATGGGGGCAAACAGGCCCACACCCGTCAGCGCCGCCGCGCCAATGCCCGCAATATGGCCGATATAAATACGGTCCACGATGTTGTACAGCAGGTTGACCACCTGAGCCACAACGGCGGGGATCATGAGCTGGAGCAGCAGCTTTTTGACATTGCCGCTCCCCATGTTCTGTCTGGTCTGCGCCATGAGATCTCTCCTTTGAGTTGAAATTTTTCAACAAAGTGCAATTCGTAAAGCAAAGCACGGCAAAAATCGACCGGCTTTGACCAAAAACACGAAAAACGCCTGAGACTATTGTAACACGGCGGCGGGGGGAACACAAGAACGCCCGCGGGGCCGGGCATGGCAACATTACTGTTCTGGTGCATTGAATTTACCGATGGCTTGTGTTACACTGGATTCGTTCGTTTTGGAATTTGAGATAGGAGAAAAATATGGAATCTCAACACAAAAAGCGGAGCGCGTTCTCCGGCAAGATCGGCTTTGTGCTGTCGGCCGCAGGCGCGTCCGTTGGCCTTGGCAACATCTGGCGTTTCCCGTATCTGGCGGCCAAGTATGGCGGCGGCATCTTTCTGCTCATCTACATTCTGCTGGCGTTCACGTTCGGCTATACCATGATCGTGGCGGAGACGGCTCTGGGCCGGATGACCAAGAAGAGCCCGGTGGGCGCTTTCGCGGCCTTTGGCAAAAAGGGCGGGCTCTCGTTCGGCGGCTGGATCAACGCCATCATCCCCATCCTCATCGTGCCCTATTACTCGGTCATTGGCGGCTGGGTCATCCGGTACCTGGCGGATTACACTGCCGGGCACGGCAAGGAGCTGGCCACGGACGGCTATTTCTCGTCGTTCATCTCCAATGGTGCTTCGGCGGAGATCTGCTTTGTCATCTTCACCATCTTGACGCTGGCGATCATCTTTGCGGGCGTCCGCAACGGCGTGGAACGGGTCTCCAAAGTCATGATGCCCATTCTGGTGGTGCTTTCCGTCATCATTGCGGGTTACTCCGTCACCCGGCCCGGGGCGCTGGCGGGTGTGAAGTATTTCCTCGTGCCCAATGTCGCCCATTTCTCCTGGATGACCGTCGTCACGGCCATGGGGCAGATGTTCTATTCCCTGTCCATCGCCATGGGCATTCTGGTCACGTTCGGCTCCTATATGAAAAAGGACGTCTCGATTGAGGAGTCCACCGAGAACGTCGAAATTTTTGACACGGCCATTGCCATCATGGCGGGCCTGATGATCATTCCGGCGGTCTTCTCGTTCTCCGGCGGCGACCCCGATACCCTGCAGGCTGGCCCGGCCCTGATGTTTATTACCATCCCAAGGTGTTCGACAGCATGGGCCTTGGCACCGTGGTGGGCATCCTGTTTTTCACGCTGGTGCTGTTTGCGGCGGTCACCAGCTCCATTGCCCTGACCGAAAGCGCCGTCTCCACCTTTGAGGACGAGCTGGGTTGGGACCGTCATCAGGCCACCGTCCTCATCGGCGTCATCATGCTGGTGCTGGGCAGCCTCTCGGCCCTGGGCTACGGCCCGCTGGCAGGCGTGACCGTGTTCGGGATGCAGTTTTTGGATTTCTTTGATTTCCTCACCAACTCCGTCATGATGCCCATTGCGGCCATCACCACCTGCCTGCTGGTCTCCCGCGTCATCGGTGTAAAAAAGATCGAGGAAGAGGTCACTTTGAGCGGCAAACCGTTCCGCCGCAAGGTCGTCTTCAACTTTATGATCCAGTATCTCTGCCCCGTTTTCGCGGCCATCATTCTGGTCAGCTCGGTGGCAAATGCACTGGGCTGGATCGCCATGTAAAAGAAAATACAGCAAGTTACAGCAAAACCCCGGCGGGATCGTTCGACTCCGCCGGGGTTTTATGTTACGGATTCAAAAAATGCAGATCAGCCCTTGCAGCCCTGCTCTTCCCAATCGCCGAAGTCGGAAGCTTCCGCGATCTTGGTGGGGTCGAACTTGCCGTTCTCATCTTTGGGAGCAACAGCGGGGCCGACCTCCACGGGGTTCGGGTTGGGGGCCTCCGCTTTGGCTTCGCTCTCCGCTTTGGCTTCGCTCTCCGCTTTGGCTTCGCTCTCCGCTTTGGTTTCGCTCTCCGCTTTGGCTTCGCCCTCCACTTTGGTTTCGCCCTCGGCGTAAGCCTGTGCGGTCTTAGCGGCCTCCTCGGCGTCATTTTCGGCGTCCTCGGGGAACTCGATTTCCTCCACATGGAGCGGGGCCTTGTCGTTGAGGATCTGATCCAGCACAACGATGGCAGCGCCGGTGACAGCAACGGCAGCCGCCGTGCCCAGGATACGGAACAAAGCTTTCATAGCAACCTCCTAAAGCCAACTGGCTATAGACCGGCCCTTGCCTCTCTGTTTGGGAGAGCGTCCGCAAAGCAGACGGGCGAATTTAAGAGAACGTCACAACGTCGTTCAGGGGCTTCTCAGCGGGCTCCACGGAGAGGGCGGTCAGCACCGGGCCCTTGCCGCGGTAGATATTGTGGAACTTATAGTTGACCTTGGCGGTCACGCGCACCCAGGCACGCTGCTCCAGGGCTTTGTAGCCGTCGTAAACGCAGGGGAAGCCGACAAACTGGATGTCCTGCACGCAGCAGGTCATGGCAAAGCGGCCGGGCACAAAGCTGTTTTTGCCGGCCCGGTTGGTCTGGCAGACCTGCGCCAGGAAGCGGACGGTTTTGCCCGTGTACTTCTCGGGCTCGTCCTGGCAGTCCATATACCAGATGCCAAAGTCTTCATCGCCGATCTCCACCACCGGGGCGTTCAGGTCGAACGGCAGCGGGTCGGGGATATCATCGTAAGCCACGCTGCCGTCGGCAAACTCGTAGGCGATATCGCACTTGCGGGAAGCCTGACGCACCAGCTTGTGCAGTTCCTGCCGGGCGGCGTCGTTGTTGACGGCCTCGGCCCGGTTGAAGACGATGAGCTCGCTGCGGGCGATCTTGTCCAGCATCAGGCTGCGCATGGAGTTGTCGCGGGCGTAGGTCAGGGCCGTGGTGCCGTCCGCCGTGGCGATGCACTGGTACACGATCCAGTTCTCCGGCAGATTGTTGGCCAGATCCTGCAGCAGCCACATGCCGTTGTACTCGATCACCACGCGGCCTGCATCGGCCTCCTTGGCCAGCTTGGCCAGGTTCTGGGGGTTGAGCTCGGCCTTGTCCTCCAGATTGTAGAGGGTCACGCCGGGGAACGCGAATTTCTTCTGGTTGTATTCTTCCTCGCCCTCCTCGCAGACCAGCAGCAGGGTCTTGTCGCCGGAGTCGAAATTGGGGTCTTCAAATGTTTCCTGAATGAACTTGGTCTTGCCGCTTTCGAGGAAGCCAACAAACAGGTAAACAGGAATTTCGTTTGCCATGGGATTCTCCTTTTATACTTTCGTCTTGGCTTGAGAGGGCATCAGCAGCCAAACAGCGCGGCGATGGCGTGCTCATCCAGCTTGGAGCCGATGACCACCAGCTTGCCGCCCACATCGGCACCGCGCTGACGGACTTCCCACTCGCCGGGAACGTAATCGAACTCCAGCCAGCCGTCGGCACCGCCGTCCACGATGCCCTTGGAGCGGAGGATCATGCCGTAATTGCCGGTGTCCAGCTCGGTGAGGGCGTGCTCGATGTCTGCCTTGGTGAACTTCTTGGCCGTCTCGACGCCCCAGCTGGTAAAGACCTCGTCGGCGTCGTGGTCATGGTGGTGGTGATGATGGCAGCAGTGGCCGTCGTGATGATGGTGCTCATGCTCGTCATGGTCATCGTCGTCTTCGTCGTGGTGGTGATGGCCGCAGCAGCAATGATCGTGGTCGTCCTCATGATCGTGATGGTGCTCGTGCTCCTCTTCCTCATCCTCGTGGGCGTGCTCCTCGTTGGCCTTGGCAGCCATGGCGATCAGCTCGGCCTTGAAATCGTCCTTGGTGGACATGGCCTTGAGGATCTGCTCACCGGTCAGGGAGTCCCAGGCGGTGGTCACGATGGTGGCGGTGGGGTTCTTCTCCCGCAGCATGGCCACGGCAGCAGCGATCTTCTCCTCGGTGGCGTTCTGGGTACGGCTCAGGATGATGCAGCTTGCATGGCTGATCTGGTCGTCGTAGAACTCACCGAAGTTCTTCATATACATCTTGACCTTGTTCACGTCGGCCACGGTGACAAAGCTGCTGAGCTGGACATCCAGGTGCTCGGCCACGCCCTCCACGGCGCGGGTCACGTCACTCAGCTTGCCCACGCCGGAGGGCTCGATCACGATGCGGTCCGGGTGGTACTGCTCCACCACCTGCTGCAGGGCGGCGCGGAAATCGCCCACCAGAGAGCAGCAGATGCAGCCGGCGTTCAGTTCGTTGATCTGGATGCCGGACTCCTTGAGGAAGCCGCCGTCAATGCCGATCTCGCCGAACTCGTTCTCGATCAGCACCACTTTCTGGCCTGCAAAGGACTCCTTGATAAGTTTTTTGATCAGGGTGGTTTTGCCGGCACCCAGGAAACCGGAGAAGATATCAATTTTGGTCATGATTCAAATGCCTCTTTCTTTTTAGCACACAGAGCCGCAGAGTGCTGGCTCAAACATCTTACTCCTCTATTATAACAAGGCTGTCAATGGTAAAACGCCGTTTTTGAAGAAAAAATTGTAACATTTTTTGCAAATTGGTTGCGTTTTGGGGCAAATGACAAAAAGAAAGGGCTGCGGGAGCCAAAATTCGGCTCCCGCGGCCCTTTGCATCAGGGGTGAACGGTGGATTGCAGTGCCTGCGCAATGGCGGCGGTGTGGTCCTCGGAATCTCCGGTGAACCAATACACCTGCCCGCCTGCCTCCACCCGGAGAAAACACTTTTGGGTGGGGTCGAGGCAGAACCGGGCGTTCCCCTCCCCGATCACATAGAAATCCCCCTGCAAATAGTGGTCCATCCCGGTGCCCCAGGTGCGGGCGGCATCCGGCAGGGTGTCCCGGAGCTGGACATCGGTGATGGCGTCGGTGTCCAAGCGGTATTTTTCGCTCTGGCCATGGGAGGCCACGAGGCAGACCGGGGCGCTGCCGGAGAGCTCCAGCCGGACGGGGATGCTGTCCACAATGCCGAAGATGGGCCCGATGGCAAGGCAGACCACCAGCACAAGGCCGACAAAGGCATAGTAGAGTTTGCCCGCCCAGGTGCCGAGGTTGACGGTGGAGCCAAGGCCGATCCGCTTGGCGACCAGAAAACGCTTGTCCGTGGGATTATAGTAGAAGATGCCGCCCAGCCAGGCGTCATCCTCATCGGCCACAATGGTGGCGGCATCCGTCAGCACGGCCTGCGCCCGGCGGACGGAGAGCTCCATCCAGAGCGTCGCCGCCACCAGCAGGACGGTAAAGCCCAGCGTCCCGCCCAAAATGGTGGCCTCCGAACGGAAGCCGAGGGCCAGCATTCCGTTCAGCACCGCCAGTGCCCAGAGGTTGAGCCGCCAGAAGCGGTCCCAGTAGAGCCGCCGCACCCGGAGCAGGGTCTGGTTGCGGGCCGAGTCCGCCGTGACCATATCCTCCCGGCGGCGGAAGGTGGTGCGGCCCAGCACCCAGAGCAGCAGCAGGGTGGCCGCGTCGATGCCGCAGGCCAGCGCCACGCCCCGGGGCAGGCCGGGCAGGGAGATGGGTGCAAGGCTCAGCACCAGCGGCGGCAGCAGCGTCCACAGGCCCATGGGCTTTGGCAGTGCAAAGGCCGAAGCGGCAGTGTCCACCACACGAGTGGGCGCATTCTGCCCGGCTGCGGCTTTTTTCAGGGCCTTGAGCTTTGCGTTGGCCCGCAGCAGGGGCAGGTAAGGCAGGGCCAGCCCGGCAAAAAAGAAGAGCATCCAGAGTGTCAGCGCAATGGCGGTCTCCTGCACAAAGGCCAGCGGCACACTGAGCGCGGCGCAGACCAGACAGAGGGTGCCCAGCCGCGTTCGATATTGTTTTACAATGGCCTGCACCTCGGGCAGGGCGTCTGCCTCCGGGGGCAGGGTGACGCCCAGGAGCAGGCCCTTCTGGCGCTTGCTCATATTGCGCAGCATGATGTAATTGACGCCCGCGCAGAGCCAGAAGGTCAACAGCATAAATCCACTCATGGTCTCCATCGTTCAGTCCTCCGTTTCGCCAAAGGCGGCTTTGCAGGCCGCCACAAAATCGTCCAGTGAAAGCCCGGCCAGCCGTGCCTCGCCCGCCAGCAGTTTCAGCCGGGCGGTCTGGTCGGCAGACAGGCCCACTGCCTTGCCCCGCGGGGCGCGGACGACGGCCCCGGCCCGGCGGTCGGTGACGAGATATCCCTCGGCCTTGAGCAGCTGGTAGGCCTTGCTCACGGTCATTACATTGACGCCCGCGTCCTCCGCCAGCGCCCGGGTGGTGGGCAGCCGCTCGCCGGGGGTCAGCTCCCCCTGCGCCACGGCCAGCACCACCTGATCCCGGATCTGGCGGTAGATGGGCACCGCGCTCTGAAAATCCAACCGGAACAGCATTTTCATTCCTCCTGTTTGTATTAGTGAGTATAATACAACAAATACAAACTGTCAAGAGGGGATGCGGATTGCATTCTCCGCGCGGGGATGTTACAATAAGAGGCAGCAAACCAACGCCGCCGGACGTTCTTCCGGCAACTGTAAAAGTGTAAGATTTGGAAAGAAGGCTTTACCCAATGAGCATGAATCCTGTTCCTGAGCGTTTGGCCGCCCTGCGCGCCGCCATGAAAGCAAACGGTGTGGATGTTTACCTGATCCCCGTGGGCGACCCCCACGCCAGCGAGTATCTGCCGGAGCACTACACCTCCCTGACCTATTTCTCCGGTTTCCACGGCGAGAATTCCAACTTTGTCGTCACCATGACCGAGAGTGCTGTCTGGGCCGATGGCCGCTATTTTGTGCAGGCCGAGAAAGAGATCGCCGGCACCGAGATCCAGCTCCAGAAGATGGGCGAGCCGGGCGTGCCCACCGTGGAAGAATATTGCGCCAAGGTCCTGCCCGAGGGCGGCACCCTGGGCCTCTGTGGCCTGACGGCCTCCTGCGGGCTGGTGCGGGGCATCCAGAAAGCATTGGCCCCCAAGCACGGCACCATCAAGACCCTGAACCTGGAGGACGAGCTCTGGACCGAGGGCCGCCCGGCCCTGCCTGCCACCCCGGCTTGGGTCCTGCCCAAAGAGTACGCAGGCTTCTCCCCCGCCGAGAAGCTGGGCCAGCTGCGGGCAAAGCTCAAGGAGCTGGGCTGCACCGCCCAGCTGGTGGGCAAGCTGGACAACCTGGCCTGGCTGCTCAACCTCCGTGCCATGGATATCCAGTGCACCCCCTACGCCATGGCCTACTGCTATGTCACCGAAAACCGCGCGGTCCTCTTCCTCAACACCGCCCGCCTCAAGCCGGAAGCGGCAGCCGAGCTCAAAGAGAACGGCGTGACCATTGCCGAGTACGACGACGTGCTCCCTTTCCTGGCGGCCGAGACCGAGCCCCAGACCGTGCTGGCCGACCCGGCTTCCGTCAACTTTGCCGTGTATGAGACCCTGAAAGAGAACAAGGCGCTCACCGTGAAAGACGAGGCCGACCCCCTGCTGCCCATGAAAGGCATCAAGAACGAAGTGGAGCTGGCCCACACCAAGGAAGCCCACATCCGGGACGCCGTGGCCATGGTCCGGTTCCAGAAAGAGCTGGAAGAGCGTCTGGCTGCCGGTGAGGAGCTGACCGAGCTGACCGTGGACGAGATCCTGCACAAGTACCGCAGCGCACAGGACAAGTTCATTGTGGAGAGCTTTGGCACCATCGCCGCCTACGGCGGAAACGCTGCCATGATGCACTATCACGCCACCGAGGAAGACCACGCCAAGCTGGAGCGGAAAGGCTTCCTGTTGGTGGACTGTGGCGGTACCTATCTGGACGGCACCACCGATATCACCCGCACCTACCCGTTGGGCGAGCTGACCGAGGACGAGCGGCTGTTCTACACCTGGACGCTGCAGTGCCATATCGACATTGCAAAGGCCGTCTGGCTGGACTACTGCGACGGCCACATGCTGGATACCATCGCCCGGGAGCCGCTCTGGCGTCACCTCATCAACTACCGCTGCGGCACCGGCCACAGCGTCAGCTTTGTGGGCAACGTCCATGAGGGCCCCCACGCCCTGAACGGCCGGAACACCGTGGTCTTCAAGCCGGGCATGATCGTCACCGACGAGCCGGGCGTTTACGAGGGCGGCCAGGTCGGCATCCGCATTGAGAACGAGCTGATGTGCGTCCACAAGGCCGACAACCAGTACGGCACGTTCCTGGGCTTTGAGCCCATCACGTTCGTGCCCATTGCCACCTCCCCCGTCGTGCCCGGCGTCCTCACCCGGGACGAGTTGGACTGGCTGAACGCTTACCACCGCGAGGTCTTCACCAAGCTGGCCCCCCACCTGACCGAGGAAGAGCGCGACTGGCTGGCCAAGAAGTGCGCCGCCATCGGGGCTTGACCCCTCAGGCCACGCTTTCGCGTGTCCAGCTCCCCTGTCAGGGGCGCTAAATAGCAGAAAAAAGGCGGGTGACCGCAGGGTCACTCGCCTTTTGTGTTACTGTTTGTGGGCGCGCCAGTACGCCTTTGCCTCGTCGATGACCTTTTTGAACGGCCCGGAGGGGTAGGTGCTCTCGGCAATGTCCACGAGGAACTTGTACAGCTGGGGCCGTACCTCCTCGTACATCCCGAGCCGGGTGTAAAGATCTTTGTAATAGCGGAACATCTGTAATTTGTTCTGCACGATGGTGGCCGGGTTGATCTGGGTGTGGCAGATGCTCTGAGGGTTCTGCACATAGTAGTACCCCGGCGTGCCGATGGCGACAAACACTTCCGCGTACTGGATATACTGCATGTTGAAGACAAGGTCTTCCGCCCAGCGCACCTCGCTGGTAAAACAGATGTCGTTGCCGGTGAGCAGGATGCGGCGGTAGAGTTTGTTCCAGAGCACGCTGTAAAAATAGGAGGCAGGCTTGTCCATCAGCCGGAGCGCGAAGTGGTCTTTGTCATACACGCCCGCGGGCAGGAAGCCATATTCCCGCACTTCCGGGGGCCGGGCCACGGTCATCACGCCCAGCTCGTCCTCCAGCTTTTCCAATACCTGTTCGGGTTTGGAAGCACCTGCCGGGATGACCATTTTGTAGGGCGCGATGACCAGGTCAGCGTGGTGCTCCTCGGCAGCGGCCACCAGATGCCCGGTGTAATCCGGGTCAATGTAGTCGTCACTGTCCACAAACTGGATGTATTCGCCGGTGGCCAGTTTCAGGCCCAGGTTCCGGGTGTCCGAGACGCCGGAGTTGGCCTTGTCCACCAGAATGATGCGGGAATCCTTTTTGCGGAACTCTTCGCACACGGGCAGGCTCTGGTCTTTGGAGCCATCGTTGAGGACGATGATCTCAAGGTTCTGGTAAGTCTGGGCGCAAATGCTGCTCAGGCACCGGGCCAGATGGCTCTGGGCGTTGTAAACGGGCAGGATGATGCTGACAAGCGGCTGTTTCATGGCGGCGTCTCCTTTTTGTTGTAGTCTGGTGTTTTTCTGTTATGATACTCTCGCTGCCCGCAAAATGCAAGCGGTGCGGCACACAGCCCGGAAAGGGGGCTTTTGGAAACCATGATCTTTCACATTGCAGTGTGCAGCCCGGACCCGGTGCTGCGCGGCCGGGTGGAGCGGCAGTGTCTGGAATATTATGCCCGCCGGGCGGATGCCTGTATCGTGGAGCAGCTGCCCGGGGTGGACGCCCTGCTGGCCCGGGACGCCGAGGGTACCCGGTACGAGCTCTACCTTGTGGAGCTGACGGCGGGCAACGCCCCGGCGGGCCTGAAAGCCGCCGATACACTGCGGCGGCACGGCGCGCGGGCCCCGCTGGCCTTTTTTGCCCACACGCCCGCCCACGCCTACAATGCCTACCGGGTGGACGCCATGCAGTACCTGCTGCTGCCGTTCCGCCCGGAGCAGTTCACCGCCCTGCTGGACCGTGCCACGGAGCCGGAGTACGGCCCGGTCATCGCGGTGTCCACGGCGGCGGGCCTGCGGGCGCTGCCCTTTGCGGACATCGAGTATCTGGAGTGTACCCACCATGTGGTGCATTTCCATCTTGTCACCGGGGAGGACGTGCCCTCCCTCTCCCTCCGGGTGCCCTTTGCGGAGGTGGCAAAGCCCCTGCTGGCGGACGACCGCTTTTTGCAGCCCCACCGCTCCTATGTGGTCAACCTGGCGGCGGCAGAGCAGCTGGCGGCAGGCGAGTTCCGGATGCGGAGCGGAGCCAGGGTGCCCATCCCCCGCGGCAAGGAAGCCGCCGTCCGAGCCCGGTTTAAAGCCTGGATGGAACAAAATCCGTAACGCCAACAAAGAAACTGGAGAGGGAAGCAAAAAACTTCCCTCTTTTTTGTTGCAAAAACAGAGAGAATTTTCCCGGAAAGTATGCTATAATTTGAAAAAACTGGAACCGACCAGAGGGAGGTGCGGACCATGGCCTGGAATCGGCCTGTCAATAACTCTGTCCATGCCCCGGTGCGGGCACTGGTGCTGGCAGGCGGCGGTGCCCGCGGCAGCTATCAGGTGGGCGTATGGCGTGCCCTGACGGAGCTGGGCTGGCGGCCCGGGATTATCACAGGCACCAGTGTGGGCAGCCTGAACGGGGCCATGTTTGCGCTGGACCTCTATGAGACGGCCCGGGATATGTGGCTGACCATCCGCAGCCAGGATGTGATGGAGCTGCCGGAGCAGAACGCCGACCTCTCAGAACTCCACGCCTTTTTGCGGGACGTGGTGCGGCAGGGCGGCATGGATGTCTCCCCGCTGGAAGAGATCGTGGAGCGGGTGCTGGACGAGGACGCCCTCCGTGCTTCCCCCATCCGGCTGGGTCTGGTCACGGTGGAGCAGCGGGGCCTCAAGGCCCGGGAGCTGGCGCTGGACGACATCCCCCACGGCAAAGTCAAGGACTACCTGCTGGCCTCCGCCGCCTGCTTCCCCGCCCTGCGGGCCCACATCATTGACGGCGTCTCTTACCTGGATGGCGGCTACCGGGACAACATGCCCACGGCGCTGGCCCAGAAGATGGGGGCCGACGAGCTGGTCTGCGTGGACCTGGAGGGCGTGGGCATCACCCGCCCCAACCGCACGGGCCTGCCCACCACCCTCATCAGGAGCTATTGGGAGCTGGGCGATATCCTCCACTTTGACCCCGACACGGCCCGGCGGAACATGGAGCTGGGCTACTACGATACCCGCCGGGCCATGGGCTACCTGCGGGGCTGCGCCTACGCCGTCTCCTGTGACGCGCGGAGCTGCCAGGACGCGGCGGCCTTTGCGTGGCAGTTCGGCCAGCAGCAGAAGTCCGTGCGGGAAAAATACCCCGTTACCCTGACGGCAGACCTCGCCCTGCGGCTGGCCAACCTCAAGGACGCGGAGCTGGCCCCGCTGGAAGCCGCCGCCGAGGATGTGGGCGTGGACCCCACACAGTTCTATACCACGGAGACCCTGGGCAAGGCGTTTCTGGAAAAATGCGAAAAAGACCGCATTGAGAGCTTTGCCCCGCTGTTTGAGGGCAGCGGCCGCGCGGCGGATGCCGCCCGGGCCGCGTTATTGCCCAACACGTTCTTACAGGCACTGGTGTATCGTGTGCTGACGGGCCCGGTGCTGCCGGAGGTGATCGAGAAATGAAAGTTTACAAGGGAGCTTCTGCCTCGCCCGGGCTGGTGCTGGGCCAGGTGAGCCGTCTGGAACGCCATGTGGAAACGTTCAGCGATGGGCCGTTCAACCCGGAGCGGGAACAGCGGATGCTGGACGAGGCCATCCACACGGCCCAGACCGAGCTGGATTCCATGGCCGAGCGCTCGGCACCCACCGAGCAGGCCATCTTCCTGTTTCAGAGCATGATGCTGGAAGACGAGGGCATGATGAATGAAGTCCGCTTTCAGATCAAGGCGGGCGTGGGAGCCGCCGAGGCGATGGACCGGGTGGGCCGCCGCTATGCCGAGCGGCTGGCCAATATGAAAGACAACGCCTACATGCAGCTGCGGAGCGTGGATATCCTGGACGCCACCAGCCGCGTGGTCAATATTCTGGGCAACCGTCCCCGGGTCTGGATGGCGCTGGATCACCCGGTGATCCTGGCGGCAGATGTCCTCATGCCCACCGACCTGTTCAGTGTGCCCTCCGGCATGATCCTGGGACTCATCACCTCCGAGGGCAGCGGCCAGAGCCATGCCGCCATCATTGCCCGGGCCATGAACATCCCCGGCATCGTGCAGGTGGGCAAGGGTTTTCTGGACGACTGTGATGGCCGTGCCGTGATCCTGGACGCCACCAAGGGGGAGTGCATCCTGGACCCGGATGCCGCCGCCCGCCAGCAGGCGGTGACCCGCATCTGTGAGCTGCAGCGGGAGAACGAGGAGCTGAGCGCGCTCCGCGCCCTGCCCAACCGCACCCGGGATGGTGCCGCCTTTGAGCTGCTGGCCAACTGCTTCGGCCCGGAGGACATCGACACGGCCATGCAGTCTGGTGCCTGCGGCGTAGGTCTGCTGCGCAGCAGCTACATGATGCTGCCCGGCCGCATTCTGGACGAGCAGGAGCAGTATTTCTTCTACACTTCCTGCCTCGCCGCAGCCAATGGCTGCCCGGTGACGGTGCGCACCTTTGATTTTGGTGCCGACCGCACCATGGCGGACGCCTACCAGGGCCTGCAGTCCTCCAAGCTGGGCCTGCGCGGCATCCGCAACAGCCTGCGCAACCCCCGCCAGTTTGAAACGCAGATCTGCGCCCTCATGCGGGCGGCGGCCCGGGGCCCGCTGCGGGTCATGTTCCCCATGGTGACGGACGTGGAAGACTGGGACGCCGCCATGGAGGTGGTGGAGCGGTGCCGCCAGCGCCTGCGGGAGCGGGGCGTCTCGTTCAATGAGGATACCTCGTTCGGTGTTATGCTCAGTGTGCCCTCGGCCTGCCTGACGGCGGAAGAATTTGTGGCCCATGGCTGCGGCTTCTTCGTCATCGGCACCAACGACCTGACCCAGTATACCCACGCGGTGGACCGGGAGCTGGCTCCGGCGGAGCACTACTACCGCCCGGCCAGCAAAGCCATGAAAAAGCTCATCCGGATGGTGATGGGCGCCGCCAAACAGGACAGTGTCCCGGTGACGATCTGCGGCCTTGCCGTGGCAACCCGGCCAACGCCACCCAGTACCTGCAGCTGGGCCTGCGGAGTTTCTCCATGAGCCCCCAGAACCTGCTGGAGGCCAAAAAAGCCCTGCTGGAGGCCGACGCCCTCCCGGAGGAGGAAGAATTGGAATAACAAAAAGAAACCGCCCGGTCGAGTAAAATTACTCGGCTGGGCGGTTTTGCGTCTGATGGCTTACTCCAGGTTCCCCGTCAGGTCATCACGGCGGAGAGCACCGCCAGGGGGGCGGTTTCGCAGCGGAGGATGCGGGGGCCGAGGCCGACGGTCTTGGCCCCGGCCTTGGCGGCCATTTCGGCCTCCTCGGCGGCAAAGCCGCCCTCGGCACCGGTGATGATGGCGATTTTCAGCTTTTTGCCGTCAGCGGGCTTGGTCTCCGCCAGCAGCTGGCGGAGAGGCTCGCCGCCGCACTCATAGCAGAAGAGCACGAGGTCGTACCCGGCAAGGCTGCGGCAGACCGCCCCGAAATTGGGCAGGGGCAGAGCCACATCCGGCAGCACGCCCCGGCCGCACTGCTTGGCGGCCTCAAAGGCGATGCGGTTGTAGCGCTCGTTTTTTTGTTCCTCTTTTTTGGGGGCGGCCACGCAGTAGCGGCTGAAGAACGGGATAAAGTGGGTGCAGCCCAGCTCCACGCCGTGTTTGATGATCTGTTCCAGTTTGTCCTGCTTGGGGTAGCCCGCCAGCAGGGTGACTTCCACACTGGGTTCGGCGGCGCTGGGGTAGCCCGGTTCCACGCGGAACTCCACGCACTCGTCCCCGAACCCGGTGATGGTGGCGGTGTACTCCACAGCGTTGCCGTCACATAAAATGACAGTATCGCCCTGTTTTGCCCGCATCACCCGGGCCAGGTGGTGGGCGTCGGAGCCGCGCAGCACAGCCGCGCCGTCGGCGATCTCGGTGGTAAAGTAACGATGAGGCATTTTATAACTCCCGTTGATTTGTTTTGCAGCCATTCGCAGTCAGCAGAGCTGACCCGTTATGCCAAGGGCTCCCCTGATCGGAAAGACTCCCCGCCGGGGCGAAGTGGCACGGAAGTGCCGAAAGGGGAACGGCTGGCGCGGAGCGCCTGAGAGGTTTTACTTCTTACAAATAATGCACTCCCAGCCGCGCTTCTCTTTTACTTCCTGCACGGCGAGGCCGGCGGCTTTCAGGGCGGCCAGCACCTCGTCTTTGCGGCTGTCAATGATGCCGCTGGCAATGAAGACGCCGTTGTCGGCCATCAGGCCGGGCACGGCGGGGGCCAGAGACATGATGGCGTTTGCCACGATGTTGGCGGTGATGATGTCATATTTGCCGCTGGCCTTGTCGGAGAGGTCGCCCACCAGAACGGTGAGCTTGTCGGCCACGCCGTTGAGGGCGGCGTTCTCCCCAGCGGTACGGACGGCGACCGGGTCGATGTCCACGCCCTCGGCGCTGGCAGCGCCCAGTTTCAGGGCGGCAATGGCCAGGATGCCGCTGCCGGTGCCGATATCCAGCACCCGCTCGCCGCCCTTGACCCGCTCGTCCAGCGCTTCCAGGCAGAGGCTGGTGGTCTCGTGGCCGCCGGTGCCAAAGGCCAGGCCGGGATCCAGGATGAGCTTGACACGGTCGGTGTCATATTCCTGCCAGGAGGGCACGATGGCCAGGTGCTGGCCGATGTCCATGGGGTGGTAATATTTGCGCCAGCCGTTCTGCCAGTCCTCCTGCTCCACGCCCTCGGTCTCGGCGGTGTAGGGGATGCCTGCCGCCTCCATCCGGGCGGCGATGAGGGCCAGCGTTTCCACGGGGGAAGCGCCCGGCTCCAGATACATGTGGATGATGACCTGGTCGCGGGGCTTATCCAGCAGCTCCTGCTCAATGAGATCCACATGGGCGATCTCAGCCACCTGCTGCTCAATGTCACTGTAGTCTTCAATATAAATGCCGCCCTCGGCGATCATGGTGGCCACGGCCTCGGCGTTGTCGGCATCGGCTTTGGCCACGGTCAGGCGAATATCAGTCCATTCCATTGCGGAAAATCCTCCTGTTTTGAAAAGTGTTGTACTTATATAGGATTGTACCCGATTCCGCCCGGGGATGCAAGGTGTTTGCCGGAGAAGCCGCGAAAAGAAAAGATTTTTCAACCGTGAGGAAAGATGAATTGGAATTTTGCGCAAAAAATCCAAAAACTTTTGACTCCTGAACCGTCAAATAGGGACTTTTGGGGCAAAAACATGAAAATTTGATGGGAACGACTTTCTTTTTTGCTGAAAATATGTTAAGATGATGTTACGAAATTATGGACGGCTTTCAACCAGGAGCCGCCATAACACAAACATTCTTTAAGGAGGAATGTGTCTTATGATGAAGTATCTCCAGAAATTAGGCAAGGCACTGATGCTTCCCGTCGCTGTGCTGCCGATCTGCGGCATCCTGATGGGTCTTGGTTATGCCTTTGCTCCGGGCGTTATGGGCGTTCCCGGTGCAGCAACTTCCGGCGCGGCTTACACCGTCGGCTTCCTGCTGGTCAAGGCAGGCGGCGCGCTGATCGATAACATGGCATGGCTGTTCGCCATCGGCGCGGCCGTCGGCCTGGCGGATGACCACGATGGTACCGCTGGTCTGGCCGGTCTGGTCAGCTATCTGATGATGCAGCAGCTGCTGAACCCCGGTGTGGTCAGCATGGTGCGCAGCCTCGAAGAGGGCACCGCTACCTACATCGCTTTCCAGAAAGTGGCCGGCAACTCTTTCATCGGCATTCTGGCCGCTGTGGTGGGCGCAACCTGCTACAACAAGTTCAAGAGCACCCAGATGCCTGACTGGCTGGCATTCTTCTCCGGCAAGCGCTTCGTCGCCATCGCCACCGGCCTGATCTCCATCGTTGTCTCTGTCGTTCTGCTGTTCGTCTGGCCCGTCATCTTCGACGCTCTGGTCGCCATCGGCACCGGCATCGCTGGCATGAGCGGCATCGGCGCCGGCATCTACGCTTTCCTGAACCGTCTGCTCATCCCCACCGGCCTGCACCACGCTCTGAACAACGTGTTCTGGTTCGACACCATCGGCCTGGGCGACCTGTCCCACTTCTGGGCAGGCGAGACCTCTGCTGACGTGGGCTGGAGCCTGGGTATGTACATGTCCGGCTTCTTCCCCTGCATGATGTTCGGTATCGCCGGTGCGGCTCTGGCTATGGTCAAGACCGCTAAGAACAAGAAGGCTGCCATCGGTCTGGTTCTGTCCGCCGCCATCTGCGCTTTTGTCTGCGGCGTCACCGAGCCCTTCGAGTTCGGCTTCATGTTCCTGTGCTTCCCGCTGTACGTTGTGTACTCCGCTCTGTACGGCATCTTCACCATCATCACCTATTACTCCGGCTTCCGTGCAGGCTTCTGCTTCTCCGCAGGCGCTACCGACCTGGTGTTCTCTGCTTCCCTGCCCGCAGCCGCTAAGACTTGGATGATCATTCCTCTGGGCATCGCAGCATTCGTGGTGTTCTATGCAGTGTTCTACTTTGCCATCACCAAGTTCGACCTGAAGACCCCCGGCCGTGAGGACGAGGACGCCGAAGAGGCTGAGAAGAAGGTCGTGCTGGCCAACAACAATTACACCGAGGTCGCTGCCGGCGTGCTGAAGGCCATCGGCGGCAAGGAGAACGTCTCCAGCGTGGACTACTGCGCTACCCGCCTGCGCTTCACCATCAAGGACTACACCCAGGTGGACGAGAAGGCTGTGAAGGCTGCCGGTGCTGCCGGCGTCATCCGCCCCGATAAGACCACCTGCCAGGTGGTCATCGGCACCAAGGTGCAGTTCGTGTACGACGAGCTGAAGAAGATGCTGTAACGCACGGCACCTGTAACAGACATATTTGCGGAAAAGCTGGTTGATTCCGCAAGAAAGCATTCCTGAGGCCGCCGGGGCCGGGTATTTGTACCCGGCCCCGGCGGTTCTTGTTTTGTCCGCTGGCGTTTTGCCGGAATTGTAGATCCTGCTGTTCTGTGGTATACTGAGAGCAGCTGAATGACCGCCGCACTGCGGGGGCCGTAAAAAAACTGGGAGGTTATTCGTATGAAGATCATTCGTGCAAAAGATTACAAGGATATGTCCCGCAAGGCAGCCAACATCATCTCCGCGCAGGTCATCATGAAACCCAACTGCGTGCTGGGCCTGGCAACGGGCGGCACCCCGGTGGGGGCCTACGCCCAGCTGGTGGAGTGGTACAACAAGGGCGACCTGGATTTCTCCGAGGTGACCACCGTGAATCTGGACGAGTACCGCGGCCTGCCCAAGGAGCACCCGGAAAGCTACTGGAGCTTCATGCACAAGAACCTGTTTGACCATGTGAACATCCGCCCCGAGGCCATTCACCTGCCCGACGGCACCAACCCCGATGCCGTTGATGCCTGCACCAAGTACAACGGCATCATCCACAGCGTGGGAGGCATCGACCTGCAGCTGCTGGGCCTGGGCCCCAACGGCCACATCGGCTTCAACGAGCCGGGCGAGGCCTTTGAGCTGGAGACCCACTGCGTGGACCTGACCCCCGCCACCATCGAGGCCAACAAGCGCTTCTTTGACGGCAACGAGGATCTGGTGCCCAAGCAGGCATACACCATGGGCATCAAGACCATCATGCAGGCCCGCAAGGTGCTGGTGGTGGCCAACGGTCTGGCCAAGGCCAAGGCGGTCAAGGCGGTCGTCTCCGGCCCCGTGACCCCCGAGTGCCCGGGCTCCATCCTGCAGATGCACCCCGACTGCATCCTCGTGGCCGATGAGGAGGCTCTGAGCCTGTTATGATCATTCAAAATGCTCTGGTCTACACTCCCCGCCACACGTTTGAAAAGGGGAGCATCGTCATCCGGGAGGGCCGCATTGTGCCCTTTGCTGCCCCCGAGGAGGGCGAGGAAGTTCTGGACGCACAGGGCCTCTATGCCTGCCGGGCCTCGTGGATATCCACTTCCACGGTGCTATGGGCAAGGATTTCTGTGACGGCAAGGAAGAAGCCATCCAGACGCTGGCGGATTTGAGGCCAGCAAGGGCGTGCTGGCCATCTGCCCCGCCACCATGACATTCTCCGAAGAGATCCTGAACGGCGTCATGGATGCCGCGGCCGCTCACAAAAACGGCAAGGGTGCCGATCTTGTTGGCATCAACATGGAGGGCCCGTTCATCAGCCCCCACAAGGTGGGTGCCCAGAACCCGGAGTACCTCCACAAGGCCGATGTGGAGATGTTCCGCCGTCTGCAGAAGCGGGCGAACGGTCTCATTAAGCTGGTGGACATTGCCCCGGAGGAGCCGGGCGCGCTGGAGTTCATCAAAGAGTGCCATGGGGAGGTCCGCGTCTCGCTGGCCCACACCTGCACCGACTACGACACCGCCATTGCCGCTTTTGACGCCGGTGCCACCCACATGACCCACTTGTACAACGCCATGCCCGGCATCACCCACCGTGCCCCCGGCCCCATCATTGCGGCCATGGAGCGCGGGGCGGAAGTGGAGCTCATCACCGATAACGTCCACATCCACCCGGCGGTGGTGCGGTTCACGTTCAAGGCTTTTGGTGACGACCATGTCATCCTCGTTGCCGACAGCATGATGGCCTGCGGCCTGCCCGACGGCCAGTACAGTCTGGGCGGTCAGGCTGTGACGGTGGAGGGCCCCCGGGCCACCCTGACCGAGCAGCCCGGCACCATTGCCGGCAGCGCTACCTGCCTGTACGACTGCATGAAGCGGGCCGTGCTGGAGATGGGCGTGCCGCTGGAGAGCGCTGTCCGTGCCGCCAGCGAGAACCCGGCAAAGAGCATCGGCGTGGACAATGACTACGGCAGCATTGCCGCGGGCCGCTATGGCAACATCATCCTGGCCGACCAGGAGCTCAATCTCAAAGCTGTGATCCAGAAAGGAACCCGCATCGTATGAACACCCTGACCTGGCGGCTGCTGACCGCGGAGGAACTGACCCGCGTTTACCTCAATGAGATGCGCCGGGATTTTCCCCCGACGGAGCTCAAACCCCTGAGCATGGTTTTGAACAGTGAAGCCGTTGGCGACTCCCACACCTGGGGCGTCTACGACGGCGAGACCCTCGTGGCCTATCTGCTCATGGTACGGCCCCGGGGCGCGACGGTCAGCCAGCTGGATTATTTTGCCGTGCTTCCGGCCTGCCGCGCCGCCGGTCTGGGGGCAAAGCTGCTGGCCGCCCTGCCCGGCAAAGAGGCCGGGGCCGATGCCATCCTCATTGAGGCCGAGCTGCCGGAAAAAGCCGACGACCCGGCTATGGCGGTCCGCCGTCTGGGGTTCTACGCCCGCTGCGGGGCCGTGGATACGGGCTGGACCGAAAAGCTGTTCGGGGCTTCCTGGTTCCGGGTGCTGACACTGGCCGCCCCGGGGCAGCAGCCCATGGGCGCGGAGGATGCCTGCCGCGCGCTGGCCGACTGCTACCGCCGTGTCATCGGGGAGCCCAAGTGGCGGCAGTACATCGAGCTCTACCGCCCGGACGGAACCACCGCCCAGCTGCTCTGAGCAGAACACAAAACGGAACCGCCGCCCTGTGTGGAGTGCCGCTGCACCCGCCGGGGCGGCGTTTTTTAACGCTGTATCACCACTGAAATTCGGACCGAAAAAAGGACGCTTGACACCACGCCCCAAAGTGGTAACATAAGGGCGTGACTTGTAGTTTTTGGAAAAATTCAGGAGGGATTTTTTATGGCATATGAAGTATCTCGCCGCAGCTTCCTCAAAGGCGCTGCCGCACTGGCCGTGGCAACGGCCGCATCCGGTCTGCTGACCGCCTGTGGCGGCGGCAAAGGCGATGGTTACACCATTGGTGAATATACAGTTTATCTGTCTTTGCAGAGCTATGGCTGGATGAACGAAAAGAAGAATCCTTATGGCTTTGTGATTCCGGAAGTAACCATCAAGGGCAAGAAGAGCGGATTCAACAACAAGAGCTATAAAGAGATGTTTGCACTGAAAGTCGGCGATGTAGAATTTAAGCTGGACGAGAACAAGCGTGTAAACCTCATTCAGGGCAAAACGGTTGACTGTCTGCCGAAATTTACCACTACCGACGAGACCGCATACAATGCAGCCATTTCCGGCGAGAAAACACTGGAACTCAGTGTCACCCTCTCTGGCCAGACGCAGACCTTTGTGGTTGATTTGAAAAACAAGAAAATTAATCTGAAAACTGCATAAATCAAAAATAGATTCCTGCCGCCCGGTGTGCTCTTTTCCAAGAGCCGCCGGGCGGCTTTTTGCGTTTTGCAGCGCGGCGGTCAGGGCATCCCGCACAAAGAAAAGGGCGGGATTTCGGCATTCTGGCGGGAAATGTAAAATCAAGGACGATGATTTTCAAAGCGGCTTTACCAAACGGTTACATTGGCGTAAAACCATAGCGCAAAGCTTTACTTCGATTTTGCGTGGTCATGGTCGCGGCGGAGCGGCGGTTGGAGTACAATCATGGTGTTCCCAAGGAAAACACAATGAGAGACCCCGGGCGGAAAAAGTGCCCGGAATTTGGAAAACACTTGTACTGAGAAAATCGGAGGAAAACATGATGAAAAAGATCACTCGCCGTTCGTTCCTGACCGTTTGTGGTGCTGTGGCTGCCGCCGCTGCCCTGTCCGCCTGCGGCGGCTCCGCTTCTTCTACCGCTGCTTCTTCTGCAGCTTCCAGCACGGCCGCTTCTTCTGTGGCCGCTTCCGCAGCCGGTGACCTCTCCGGCAATGTGGCGACCGGTGGTTCTACTTCCATGAAGAACGTCATCGCTGCCATGACCGAGGGCTTTGCGGAAGTCCAGCCCGGTGTTACCGTCAGCTATGACCCCACCGGTTCCGGCGCTGGCATCACCGGCGCAACCGATAAGACGCTGGACATCGGCCTGTCTTCCCGCGCGCTGAAAGCCGATGAGACCGGCGTGACCGGCACCACCATTGCACTGGATGGCATCGCCATCATCGTCAACAAGGACAGCAAGGTGGAAGACCTGACCGTCGATCAGCTCAAGCAGATGTTCACCGGCGAGATCACCAACTGGTCTGAGGTTGGCGGCGACGACGGCGAGATCGTGCTGGTGGGCCGCGAGGCTGGCTCCGGCACCCGCGATGGCTTTGAGAGCATCGTGGACGTCAAGGACGCCTGCAAGTATGCCCAGGAGCTGACGGCCACCGGCGCTGTCATCAGCGCTGTGGAGGCCAACCCCCTGGCCATCGGCTACGCTTCCCTGTCTGCCGTCGGCGATACCGTCAAGGCTGTCACCGTGGAGGGCGTGGAGTGCAGTGAGGATACCGTCAAGGACGGCACCTACAAGATCCAGCGCCCGTTCGTCTTCGTCACCAACGATTCCGCTCCCCTGTCCGAGCAGGCGCAGGCATTCTTCGACTTTGCCACCAGCACGGACGCTGCGGACCTGATCCGTACGGCCGGTGCCGTGCCCGTCAACGAGTAAGTTCCACTTTTGCAAAAGAAAGTGATCTATATGAAACAAACCGTTTCTTCCCCGCGACGGCTGGAGCTGCCCCGGAACGCTGCCGAGTGGCTGGAAGCCATCATGAACTTCCTGTTCTTCCTCTGCGGCATCCTGGCGGTGGGCTGCGTCGTCCTCATCTCGGCCTACATGGTCGTCTCGGGCGTGCCGGCCATCCGGCAGATCGGCCTGTTCCGGTTTCTGTTCGGCACCGAGTGGGCCTCGACAGCGGCAGACCCGAAATTCGGCATCCTGCCGTTCCTGCTCTCCAGCATCTACGGCACGCTGGGGGCGACCCTCATCGGCGTGCCTGTCGGCCTGCTGACGGCGGTGTTCCTTTCCAAAGCCGCCGGGCCCCGGGTGCGTGCCGTGGTGGTCACGGCCATTGAGCTGCTCTCCGGCATCCCCAGCGTGGTGTTTGGCCTGCTGGGGATGCAGGTGTTGGTGCCCGCCGTGGCCAAAACCTTTGGCAAGGCCTCCGGTGCCTGCCTGCTGTCGGCCATCGTGGTGCTGTCCATCATGATCCTGCCCAGCATCGTGTCCGTGTCGGTCACGGCCCTCAATGCCGTGCCGCCGGAGTACGAGCAGGGCAGCCTGGCCCTGGGTGCAACGGACACCGAGACCTGGTTCAAGATCAGCGTCCCGGCGGCCAAGAGCGGCATTGCCGCAGGCATCGTGCTGGGCATCGGCCGCGCCATCGGCGAGGCCATGGCCGTGATGATGGTGGCCGGCAACAGCCCCAACATGCCCACCAGCCTCTTCAAGAGCGTCACGTTCCTGACCACGGCCATCGCCAAGGAGATGAGCTACGCCAGCGGCCTGCAGAAACAGGCGCTGTTCAGCATCGCGCTGGTGCTGTTCCTCTTTATCATGCTCATCAATGTGGTGCTCAACATCGTCCTGAAAGGGGGCCACAGCCATGAATGAACGGGCGGAATTCTCTCCCTCCCGCAGGGCCTGGAACCGCTTCTTCACCGCCGCCGTCTGGGTGGCGGCTGCACTGGTCATCGTGCTGGTGGCCGGCATCATCGGCATGGTGCTGGCGCGGGGCATCCCCCACATCCGTGTGGAGTTCCTCACCACCACGGCCAGCGTGCTGAAAGGCACCGACGGCATCCTGCCCGCCATCCTCAACACACTGTATGTCATCTTGCTGACATTACTTATCGTACTGCCTCTGGGCGTGGGTGCGGCCGTCTACCTGACGGAGTATGCCACCAACCGCCGTCTCATTGAGGGGATCGAGTTTACCAACGAGACGCTGGCAGGCATCCCCAGCATCATTTACGGCCTGGTGGGGATGCTGGTCTTTTCCCAGGCACTGGGCTTCAAGACCTGCCTGCTCTCGGGCAGCTTGACCCTCGTCATCATGAACCTGCCTACCATCATCCGCACCACCCAGGAATCCCTCAAGACGGTGCCCCAGGGCTACCGGGAGGGCGCGCTGGGCCTGGGCGCGGGCAAGTGGCACATCATCCGCACCATCGTGCTCCCCTGCAGCGTGGACGGCATCGTGACAGGCTGCATCCTGGCAGTGGGCCGCATCGTGGGCGAGAGTGCTGCCCTGCTCTTCACGGCAGGCGCGGCGGAGGTCATTGCCCAGAACGTCGTCAAGGCCTACACCTCCAACGGCGCGACCCTCTCGGTCCTGCTCTACCTGCGGGCCTTTGAGGATGGCGACTTTGATTCGGCCTGGGGCATCGGCGCGGTGCTGCTGGTGCTGGTGCTGGCCATCAATCTGGCCGCCCGGCTGGCCAAGACCAAGCTGAAGCAGAAACAGTAAAAAGAGGAATCGTTATGGAACAAGCTACCCCTGTGATCTCGGCCAAGAACCTGAACCTCTGGTACGGGGATTTCAAGGCCCTGAAAAATATTTCGCTGGACGTGGGCGAGCGGGAGATCACGGCCCTCATCGGCCCCTCCGGCTGCGGCAAATCCACATTCCTGAAGACCCTTAACCGGATGAACGATCTGGTGCCCGGGGTCCGCATCGAGGGCGATGTCCGGCTCAGAGGGCAGGACATCTTTGCCCGGGAGATGGAGCTCACCACCCTGCGCCGCCGGGTGGGTATGGTGTTCCAGAAAGCCAACCCGTTCCCCATGAGCATCTACGATAACATCACCTACGGCCCCAAGCTCCTCGGCGTGAAGAACAAGGCCGAGCTGGATGAGCTGGTGGAAAGCTCCCTGCGGGGCGCCGCCCTCTGGGACGAGGTGAAAGACCGCCTGAAAAAGAGCGCCCTGGGCCTTTCCGGCGGCCAGCAGCAGCGCCTGTGCATCGCCCGGGCGCTGGCGGTCAAGCCGGAAGTGCTGCTGATGGACGAGCCCACCAGCGCCCTGGACCCCGGCTCCACCATGAAAGTGGAAGAGCTGATGAGCGAGCTGAAGAAGAACTATACCGTTGTCATCGTCACCCACAATATGCAGCAGGCGGCCCGCATCAGCGACCGCACCGCGTTCTTCCTGCTGGGCGAGCTGGTGGAGACGGGCCCCACGGCTCAGATCTTCAGCACCCCGCAGGACAAACGGACCGAGGATTATATCTCGGGCCGCTTTGGTTAAGGTTGGAAAGAGGTGGAACCCATGAGCATCCGTACACAATATGATTCCGACCTCGAGGCCCTGAAAGCCGCGCTGGCCGAAATGGGCCGCAGCTCCGCCGACGCCGTGGAGGACGCGCTGGAAGCCTCTGCACCGCCGACGCGGACGCCGCGGCAGGCATCGTCAAGGGCGATGGCCGGATCAACAACATGGAGCGGGACATTGAGCACCGCTGCATGACCCTGCTGCTCCGCCAGCAGCCCGTGGCGGGCGATCTGCGCCGCATTTCCACGGCCATGAAAGTCGTCACGGACATGGAGCGGATCGGCGACCACGCCGCCGATATCGCCGAGATCATCCCCCATCTGGTCACCGTCCGCAAGGAGGGCGACCCGGCGGTCAGCCAGGCCATCCGGATGGGCCAGAAAGCTCACCAGATGATCCTGGACGCCCTTGCCGCCCTCACGGCAGAGGACGAGACGGCTGCCCGTAAAGTCATCGCCGCTGACGATGAGGTGGATTACGATTTCAACGCCATCAAGCACACGCTGGCCCGGGAGATCGCTGCCGACCCCGGCAAGGTGGATGCCGCGCTGGATCTGCTCATGGTCATCAAGTATCTGGAGCGGATCGGCGACCACGCTGTCAATGTGGCAGAGTGGGTGGAGTTTGTCCGCACCGGCTGCTACCACAACGAGACTCTGTTTTAAAGTTCAAGATGTGTTTCTCCCGGATGAGTTTTTCGTGTTTTCCTCACTTTCCGGAAAGAGCTGCCGCGGCGGGACGCTTCGGCGGCTTTTTTGTATTCCGCAATGGAGCTCCCCTGTCAGGGGAGCTGTCTGCACTCCAGTGCAGACGGAGAGGTTTCATTGCAAAGAACTTGTGAAAATTACAAAAAACGCAATTTTCGTCCCGCGCCATTCGTATCCCATACAGAACAGCTTCCGGGCGGAAGCTGGCGTAACTGGTGGCGGCGGGCGTCCGGCGTCCCCCCTGTCCCCCGCCCGCCGCACCACAATGGAGGACACACTCTATGGCAAACATCGAAAAATTCCCGCTGGAAGCGCGCGGCGAAACGGTCAGCCGGGAAGCGCTGGTCCAGGCGGCATTGCACGAGATCACCCAGAATTACCGGGAAGCAAGCCTTTCCAACGTGGCCCGCAGTTACGGCGTCTCGCTGGCCTATGTCAGCGAGTGCGTCCGTGCCCAGACGGGAAAGACCTACAAAGAACTGCTGCAGAAGCACCGGATGGAGACCGCCGCCCGGCTGCTCCGCCGCAGCGACTGGAACATCCAGCAGATCATTACTTACGTCGGCTACGAGAACACCAGCTACTTCTACCGCCTTTTCCATGAGCGGTATGGCGTCAGCCCCGGGAGTACCGCCGCAGCCGCACCCCGCGCGTCCGGGCCAGCGCGTGAATACGCCCGGCTCCTCTTGAAAGATGTACTGCCGCTTTGTGCAGTGCATCTTTTTTTGTGCAGAGAGGTCCCTGTGCCGCAAAATCTGGAAATTATGGGCCGATTGTGCTATTATGATAGAAATGATGCTGTGTGCGGGGGAGCGCCCCGGCACGGAAAGAGAAGGTGGAACTGTATGTTTCGTGGAGCGACCCGCTCGGATCTGCCCGAGATCCTGAAAATCTATGCCCGCGCCCGGGAGACCATGGCCGCCGCCGGCAACCCCGCCCAGTGGGGCACCAGCTTCCCGCCGGAAGAGCTGCTGAAAGAGGATATTGATTCCAACCGCCTGTTTGTCTACCTCGTCAATGGCGAGCTGGAAGCGGTGTTTGCATTCATCCTCGGCCCGGACCCCACGTATGCCGTGATCGAGGACGGCCAGTGGCTCAACGACACCTTGCCCTACGGCACCATCCATCGGCTGGCCTCGGCGGGCAAGCGCAAGGGCGTGGCAACGGATGTCATCACCTGGTGTCTGGAACACTGCGAGAGCTTGCGCGCCGACACCCACGCCGACAACAAAGCCATGCAGCACATTCTGGAAGAAACCGGTTTTACCCGCTGCGGCGTCATCCATGTGGCAGACGGCTCCCCTCGCTTTGCCTACCAGCGGATGTCCCTTACCATGCCGCTGGAACATTAAGGAGGTTTTGACATGAAGATCACACAGGTCAAGCTGGGCCGCATTTCGACCCCGCTCCGCGTTCCGTTCAAAACCGCCCTGCGCACTGTCAACAGTGTGGAGGACGTCATCGTAGAGCTCCACACCGATACCGGCGCGGTGGGCTATGGCGAAGCGCCCCCCACTGGCGTCATCACCGGCGACACCACCGGGGCCATCCTCGGGGCCATTCAGGATCACATTGCCCCGGCCATTCTGGGCCGTGACCTCGACGAGTTTGAGGACCTGACCGCCGCGGTCCAGAAAGCCCTTGTCCACAACACCAGTGCCAAGGCCGCCGTGGATATGGCCCTGTGGGACCTGCTGGGCCAGAAATACAACGCCCCGGTCTACCGGATGCTGGGCGGTGCCCGGAAGAACATCGTCACCGACATCACCATCAGCGTCAACGCCCCGGAGGAGATGGCCCGGGATGCCCGCACCGCCGTGCAGCGCGGCTACGATTGCCTGAAAGTCAAGGTCGGCATTGACCCGGAGCTGGATGTGGCCCGTCTGGCCGCCGTCCGCGAGGCCGTGGGCAAGGACATCTGCATCCGCATTGATGCCAACCAGGCCTGGAACGCCAAGCAGGCCGTCCGCATCCTGAACCAGATGCAGGACAAGGGCCTCGACATCGAGTTTGTGGAGCAGCCTGTCCCCGCCGCCGATCTGGAGGGGATGCAGTACGTCACCCGCCACGCCGATGTGCCGGTGCTGGCCGATGAGAGCGTGTTCAGCCCGGCGGATGCCCTCAAGATCATGCAGACGGGCGCTGCCGACCTCGTGAACATCAAACTGATGAAATGCGGCGGCATCACCAACGCTCTCCGCATTGCCGCCGCCGCTGAGGTGTACGGCGTGGAGTGCATGATCGGCTGCATGCTGGAGGCCAAGATCTCGGTCAACGCCGCTGTGGAGCTGGCCTGCGCCAAGAAGATCATTACCAAGATCGACCTGGATGGCCCCGTGCTCTGCAGTGAGGATCACATCCTGGGCGGTGCCACGTTCGATGAAAAGAACATTACCGTCTCGGACGCGCCGGGCATGGGCATTCAGGGCTTTGTGGCCGGAAAAGTGCACTATCTCGATTGAAATAGACAATAAACAGGACTCCCGCCGCGTGAAAAACGGCGGGAGTTTTTGTGTTCTGTCCTCCGTGCGAATACAACTGAAAAACGCTCGTGCTGGGGCTTGGTGAGATGAAAAACCAAAAGATGCGGAAAAGCCCTTGATTTTTCGTTCCGAAGTGAGTATACTGGGGGACGTCCCGTGTAAGAGAATGGGAAAAATGTGCGCAATGGGCGCACAGTGAAAACAGAGGAGTGTTTCGATATGAAAATGATGCATGCGGCTGCTGCCAAGTACAACAGCATCAGCCTGATCGTCCGCATCCTGTGCGGTCTGGTCATCGGCGCGGTGCTGGCACTGACAGTCCCGGGGGCTGGCTGGGTCGCGGAGCTCGGCACCCTGTTTGTCGGTGCCCTGAAAGGCATTGCCCCGGTGCTGGTCTTTGTCATCGTGGCCAGCGCGCTGGCGCAGGGCTCGTCCAAGCTGGACCGACGCTTTGGCACGGTCATCTGGCTGTACATGCTTACCACGTTTCTGGCGGCGGCCATTGCATCCGTCACCAGCTTTCTGTTCCCGGTCACCGTCGTCCTGGCGGACGCGGCAGAATCGGACGTCATTCCCCAGGGTCTGGGCGAGGTGCTGAACACCCTGCTGGCCAACTTTGTGGCCAACCCCGTCAGCGCTATCATGAACGGCAACTACATCGGCATCCTGTTCTGGGCCTGCCTGTTTGGCCTTGCCATGAAAAAGATCGGTGCCGAGAGCACCAAGGTCTTCCTCTCCAACACGGCTGACGCCGTTTCTAAGATCGTCCGCTGGATCATCAACCTGGCTCCGTTCGGCATCATGGGTCTGGTGTACTCCAACGTTTCCAGCAACGGCCTGTCCATCTTTACCCAGTACGGCAAGCTGCTGGCCCTGCTGGTGGGCACCATGCTCTTTATGGCGCTCATCGTTTCGCCGCTCATCATGTTCCTCTATCTGGGCTGCAACCCCTATCCGCTGGTCTTCCGCTGCCTGAAAGAATCCGGCCTGACCGCGTTCTTCACCCGCAGCTCGGCGGCAAACATCCCCGTCAACATGGCCCTGTGCGAGAAGCTGGGCCTCGATAAGGATATGTACTCCGTCTCCATTCCGCTGGGTGCCACCATCAACATGGATGGCGCGGCCATCACCATCACCATCATGACGCTGGCAGCGGCCAACACCCTGGGCATTCAGGTCTCTCTGCCCGCCGCCGTTGTCCTGAGCGCCATGAGCGCCCTGGGTGCCTGCGGCGCATCCGGTGTGGCGGGCGGCTCCCTGCTGCTCATCCCCATGGCCTGCTCCCTGTTTGGCATCTCCAACGACATTGCCATGCAGATGGTCGGCGTCGGTTTCATCATCGGCGTGGTGCAGGACTCCGTGGAAACGGCTCTGAACTCCGCCGGCGACGTGGAGTTTGCGGCTACCGCCGAGTATCACCAGTGGCGCAAGGAGGGCAAGCCCCTGCCGGACTTCCTCCAGAAGAAATAATTTTCAAAAGCATGAGAAAAGGGCTGGCACTTCGCGTGTCAGCCCTTTTGTGCTGTAAAAAATCAGTCGATCAGCTTTGCCTTGGTCAGCGCGTTGACGATGAGCGGGATCAGAATGAGCTGGGCAAGGATGCCGGGCACGGCGGTAAGGAGTGCACCGGACAGGAATGCTGAGAACGGGAAACTGGAACCGGTGAGCCCGGCCAGGATGAACCGGACAGCGCCCCAGACCAGACGGCCAGCCACCATGGCGGAGAGGAGGGTGGCAAACATCATCGGCAGGGTGTGCTGGACCCGGCGGTAAACGACGCCGGAAACAAAGCCGTAGGTGGCCAGCTCAAAGGCCATGGAAATGGCAACCGGGAACATCGGGGGCATCCCGAACAGCACCGAGCGGAGCAGCGGGGCCACAAAGCCCACGGCAAGGCCCCAGGGGCCGCCCAGCACAAAGCCGCACAGCAGGATGGGGAAATGCATGGGGCAGAGCATGTTGCCCACCTGGGCAGATGGCCGGTGATCATGGGCAGCACAAAGGCCAGCGCGAGAAACAGGGCCGCCAGCACGATGCCGCGGGTGGCAGAAGTTTTGGTTTTCATGGTGATTCCTCCTGAGGTGACGCAAAAAAGGGGCCTGCCCCGGCATCCATGCCAAAGGCAGACCCCTTCGTGGCGTCTGTTACAAAAAGTTTGGGAAAATGAGCTGCAAAGGGCGGGCTTCTGCCCGCGGGCCCGGCTTCCTGCCGGAAATTGTGAAAAGTATAGCAGAGATTCGCGGCTTTTGTCAAGTGAAGCTGCAAAATGCCCAAAAAGCAGAGCATTTCCAACGGATTTTGCCCGGTGATGTACATTTTGCTGAAAAAACTTGACCTTTTTGCACAGAATAGATAATATAAACTTGAACTATAGTGCAAAACCGCGGCAAACACCAAGGAATTGCGCGCCATCCATCTTGCAGATTCTTGCAATTCTGAGGTTCATACGGGAGGACCATCATGACAAATGCAGAAAAGCTCACCCTGGCAAAGCACGCCTGCCACATCCGCATGGGCGTGATCGAGGGGACCCACAGCGCCAAGTGCGGCCATCCGGGCGGCAGCCTGGACATTGCAGAGGTGCTGTCTTACCTCTATTTCGTGGACATGAACGTTGACCCTGAAAATCCGAAAGCACCGGACCGTGACCGTCTGGTGCTCTCCAAGGGCCACGCGGCCCCCGGCCTGTACGCCGCTCTGGCCGAGCGCGGCTATTTCCCGGTGGAAGACCTGAAGACCCTGCGTAAGATCGGCAGCTACCTGCAGGGCCACCCCAACATGAACACGGTGCCGGGCGTGGATATGTCCACCGGCAGCCTGGGCCAGGGCATCTCCGCCGCCTGCGGCATGGCACTGGGTGCCAAGCTCAAGCAGCAGCCCGTCAGCGTCTACGCCATCGTGGGCGACGGCGAGGTGGAAGAGGGCGAGTGCTGGGAGGCGTTCATGTTTGCGTCCCACTACAAGCTCTCCAACCTCTGCGTCTTCCTGGACCGCAACCATCTGCAGATCGACGGCACCACCGAGACGGTCATGGACAGCCACCCGCTGGAAGAAAAGCTCAAGGCTTTCAATTTCAACGTTCTGACCATCAATGGCCACGATTATGACGCCATCGAGTCCGCCATCAAGGCTTTCCACGCGGAAAACGACAAGCCCACCTGCATCATTCTGGACACCATCAAGGGCAAGGGCGTTTCCTTTATGGAGAACGCTGTGGAGTGGCACGGCAAGGGCCCCAACGATGAGGAGTACGCCATCGCCATGCAGGAGCTGAACGCAGCCTACGCCGCGCTGGAAGAGGAGGACAAGTAAGATGGCAGAAGTGAAGAAGATCGCAACCCGTGACAGTTACGGCAATACCCTGAAAGAGCTGGCCGCCGAGGGCCACGATGAGCTGGTGGTGCTGGACGCGGATCTGGCTGCTGCCACCAAGACGGGCATGTTCCGCAAGGCTTACCCCGGCCGCCACTTTGACTGCGGCATTGCCGAGGGCAATATGATGGGCGTGGCTGCAGGCCTGTCCACCATGGGCTATGTCCCCTTTGTTTCCAGCTTTGCCATGTTTGCCGCGGGCCGCGCGTTTGAGCAGATCCGCAACTCCATCGGCTACCCTCACCTCAACGTCAAGATCGGTGCCACCCATGGCGGCATCTCGGTGGGCGAGGACGGCGCTTCCCACCAGTGCTGTGAGGACTTTGCCTCATGCGCAGCATCCCCGGGATGACGGTCATCTGCCCCGCTGACGATGTGGAAGCCCGCGCCGCTGTCCGTGCCGCCTACGAGATGCAGGGCCCGGTCTACCTCCGCTTTGGCCGTCTGGCGGTTCCCGTGTTCCACGACGAGGCCAACTACCATTTTGAGCTGGGCAAGGGCGAGCAGATCACCAAGGGCGATGACATCGCCATCGTGGCTACCGGCCTGATGGTCAACGAGGCCCGCATTGCCGCCGAGCAGCTGGCTGCCGAGGGCATCCACGCCCGGGTCATCAACATCCACACCATTAAGCCTCTGGATGAGGACATCATCCTCAAGGCGGCCAAGGAGTGCGGCAAGATCGTCACTGCCGAGGAGCACAGTGTCATCGGCGGTCTGGGCGAGGCTGTCTGTGCCGTCCTGAGCGAGAAGTGCCCCACCCCTGTCCGCCGTGTGGGCGTGCAGGATAAGTTCGGCTGCTCCGGCCCGGCCTGGGATCTGCTCAAGCTGTATGGTCTGGACGCTGCCACCATCTGCAAGACTGCAAAAGAGATGCTGGGCAAGTAAAAAATCCGCTTTTCCGGAGGCCGCTGTAAGTTGCAGCGGCCTCTTTTGCGTTTTCTGCCGCGTTGTGTGACACAGTCACGGAAAACGGGGGCCCAATGGGGTATACTAGCACCATCGAACACAACGATACACTCTTACGGAGGTAAAAACATATGGCAGTCATCAACATTACCAGCGCAAACTTTGAATCCGAGGTCCTGCACAGCGACAAGCCCGTCCTGCTGGATTTCTGGGCAACCTGGTGCGGCCCCTGCCGGATGCTCTCCCCCATCGTGGACGAGGTGGCCGAGGAGCGCGGCGACATCAAGGTGGGCAAAGTCAACGTGGACGAGCAGCCTGAGCTGGCCGGCCAGTTCGACGTCATGAGCATCCCCACCCTGCTGGTCTTTGAGAACGGCAAGCTGGTCAACCGCGCTGTCGGTGCCCGCCCGAAGAGCGGCGTCCTGAGCCTGCTGGGCTGAGATAAAGTATGAGAGCAAGCCCCATATCCGTACTGTAAAAGTGCCGGATGTGGGGCTTTTGTGCTTGAATGAAATACTGATAAATTTGGCGATAAAATGGTTGACATTTTGATTGTGGAACCCTATACTGAAAGTACAGGAGGTGGGCAGAATGAACTCACTGGTAAATGCGATCAAGAATACAGTGCCGATCACGCAGTTCAACCGTGGTCTGGCCGGAAAAATATTTGAAGACGTCAAAAAGCAGGGTGCAAAGGTCGTGATGAAGAATAACACGCCGGAGTGTGTTCTGATGTCGCCGGAAGAATATCTGAGTCTGATGGAAGAGGTGGAGGACGCAAAGCTTCTCCAGCTGGCAGAAAGCCGCTTGCAGAATTTTACGCCTGCGGAAACAATTCCGGCAGAGGATGTCTACCAGCTGGCCGAAAAACGTGCCGCAAAAAATAATTTATAATCAGGGCTCCATATCTGCACTGCAATGTGTCGGAAGTGAAGACGAATAAAACACGATAGAACGAGTGAATTTTTGAAAGATTGCATGAAATTTTATCAAAGTATGATTCTTCTGTGAATTTTAGCACTCTAGGCTTGACATTGCTAATAAACGGTGCTATAACAGTGGCGTGCTCAGGAGGAAGGGCAAGAGGAGAGCCGCAAGGCTCCCCGGAAAGCCTTTCCGAATGGACGCTTCAGATTTTTTGCCCCGACCCGAACGCCGGGATTGGAGGAATGATTTATGCTTATGCCGACTGTTTTCCATGAAAACCTGTTCGATGATTTCTTCGATCCGTTCTGGAATGACGCTGCACTGGAACGTATGATGAACCGTGAGGCTCGTGACACCTTTGGTAAGCGCGGTGCAAACATGATGAAGACCGATGTCAAACAGACGGACAACGGCTACGAAGTAGCGGTTGACCTGCCGGGCTGCAAGAAGGAAGACGTTCAGATGGAACTGAACGACGGCTACCTGACCATTCAGGCAGTGCGCAGCCACAGCAACGATGAAAAGGATCAAGAGGGCCGCTATCTGCGGCGCGAATCTTTCTCCGGCACCTGTGCCCGCAGCTTCTACGTGGGCGATGTGAAGAAAGAAGACATCCACGCGAAGTTCGAGGATGGCGTCCTGCACATCGAGCTGCCTGCTTCTCAGCAGACGAAGGCTTTGCCTGAGAACCCGAATCTGATTGCAATTGAGTAAAACGTTGGTCGTGTGAGCCAAGGCACAACACGCATAGAAAGCCCCCGGAGAGCGGTAAAACACCCTCCGGGGGCTTTTTTGCGCCCAAAAGAGCCAGGATACGGTGGATTTGTCCGCTGAGAACGGACAAATGGCAAACACACCAGAAAATTTTTGCTGGAAAATCAAAAGGCTGTCACTTTTATGCTTTACAACTTTACCAAGATAAAGTAGAATAAAACCAGAACATCCTGCATCGGCTGCAGGAAAAGCCTGCACGGAACGTGCCGTGCAAAAGGCGTGGAAAAACACTGGGAAAGAAATGGGGAGACAGCATGGAGTTTGATCTTGCACGGCTGCAGCCTAAGGAGCGTGCCTCCTTTGCGCTGCGCGCGCTGTATGAAGCGGCGGGCTGCCGCAAATACCACATGGGCCGGTTTGAGGAGTATGGCCTGTATCAGGAGAACCGCAGTTTCCTCTCCTCGGAGCAGGTCATCACGTTTACCGACCTGGATGGCCGCCTGCTGGCCCTCAAGCCGGACGTGACCCTTTCCATTGCCAAGACGGCACAGCCCGCCCCGGGCGAAACGCTGAAATATTATTACCACGAGAACGTCTACCGCCCCTCGGCGGAGAGCCACACGTTCAAGGAGATCTCCCAGATGGGTCTTGAGATGCTGGGCCAGGTGAAAGAGCCGGAGGTGCGGCAGACGGTCTGCCTGGCGGCACAGTCACTGGAGCAGATGGGCCAGCCCTGGGTGCTGGAGATCAGCCACATGGGTTATCTCTTCGGTCTGTTCGACGCGCTGGGCGTGCCGGAGGCCGCCCGCCCCGGCCTGCTGGAAACGCTGCGGGCCAAGAACATCCATGAGCTGCGGGCGGCTGCCAAAGCGGCGGGCCTTTCGGATGCCGATGCCAACGCCCTGACGGCCCTGCTCTCCCTCAGCGGGGAGTATGCCGTGGCCCTGCCCAAGGCCGCGGCCCTCTGCCGCAACGCCCGGATGGAGGCCGCCGTGGCCGAGCTTAACGCGCTGGCCGAGCCGCTGGCAAAGGCGGGCGGCAGCATCCGGCTGGACCTGACCCTTGCGGGCGAGATGGAGTATTACAACGGCCTTATTTTCCAGGGCTATCTCCGCCCCCTGCCCCGCCCGCTGCTCAAGGGCGGCCGGTACGATCTGCTGATGCAGAAATTCACCCCCGGGGCGGACGCCATCGGGTTTGCGGTCTATCTGGACGAGCTGGACCGCCTGAGCGCCCCGCTGCCGCCCGTCCAGCAGCAGAACGCCGATCAAGGAATGCTGAATGTGGCCCTGCCCAAGGGCCGCCTGGGCGATAAGGTCTACGACCTGCTGGCCAGGATCGGCTACGGCTGCCCGGAGGACTACAACGCCACCCGCAAGCTGGTGGTGGAGAACCCGGCGGCGGGCATCCGCTACTTCCTCGTCAAGCCCAGCGACGTTGCCATTTACGTCGAGCACGGCGCGGCGGATGTGGGCATCGTGGGCAAGGATATCCTGACGGAGGCCTCTGCCGATGTCTACGAGCTGCTGGACACCGGCCTGGGCAAATGCCGGATGTGCGTGGCCGCCCCGGCGGATTACCAGGACGACCCCAGCCGCCCGGTGCGGGTGGCGACCAAGTTCGTCAACGTTGCAAAAAGCTATTACGCGTCCATGGGCCGGGACATCGACATCATCAAGCTGAACGGTTCCATTGAGCTGGCCCCCATCCTGGGCCTCTCGGACGTCATCGTGGACATCGTGGAGACGGGCACCACCCTCCGGGAAAACGGCCTGAAAGTGGTCACGGAGTTCATGCCCGTCTCGGCCCGGTTCATTGCCAATAAGGCCAGCTACCAGTTCAAACACAACGAGATGGAACTCATGCTCACAAAGCTGCGGGCAGCACTTGCAGAACAGGAGGCAGCAAAATGATCAAGCTCTATGATTTTGACTCGCTTAAGCCGGAAGAGATTTTAAACCGCGACATCCGCGCTGAGAAGAACGTGGAAGACGTGGTGGACGCCATCCTTGCGGACGTCCGCACCCGGGGCGATGAGGCCCTGAAAGAATACGCCCTCAAGTTCGATGGCGCGGAGCTCGAGAATTTACAGGTGACGCAGGAGGAGATCGAGGACGCCTTTGCCAACATGGACCCCTACTTCCTCGAAACCCTGAAAGAAGCCGCCGCCAACATCGAGAGCTTCCACCGCCAGCAGGTGCACAAGAACTTTGTGGTCAACGACAAGCCCGGCATCGTGCTGGGCCAGAAGTACACCCCCATTGAAAAGGCGGGTGTCTACGTCCCGGGCGGCACGGCGGCCTACCCCTCCACCGTCCTCATGGACGTCATCCCGGCCAAGGTGGCGGGCGTGTCCGAGATCGTCATGACCACCCCGGCGGGCAAGGACGGCAAGGTGAACCCCGTCATCCTGGCCGCGGCGGCCACCGCCGGCGTGACCAAAATTTTCAAGACCGGCGGCGCCCAGGCCGTGGCCGCGCTGGCCTATGGCACCCAGACCATCCCGGCGGTGGACAAGATCGTGGGCCCCGGCAACATCTACGTTGCTACCGCCAAGCGGAAAGTCTTCGGCAAGGTGGGCATTGATATGATCGCAGGCCCCAGCGAGATTCTGGTCCTGGCCGATGGCGGCTGCAACCCCGCCTGGGTGGCAGCTGATCTGCTGAGCCAGGCCGAGCACGACAAGCTGGCCAGCCCCGTCCTTGTCACCGACAGCCCGGAGCTTGCCAAGGCCGTGCAGGCCGAGCTGGAGGTTCAAATCCCTCAGCTGCCCCGTGCCGCCATTGCCCGGGCCAGCGTGGACGACAACGGCAAGATCATCGTCTGTGCGGACCTGCACAAGGCCATTGAGGCCTGCAACATCATTGCACCCGAGCATCTGGAAGTCTGTGTGGAAGACCCGTTCGGCGTGCTGAACGAGATCAAGAACGCGGGCAGCATCTTCATGGGCCGCAACGTGCCCGAGGCGCTGGGCGATTACTTCGCAGGGCCCAACCACACTCTGCCTACCAGCGGCACCGCCCGCTTCTCCAGCCCCCTGGGCGTGGACGATTTCGTCAAGAAATCCAGCTTTATTTACTACACCCGGGAGGCGCTGGGCGAGGTTGCCCCCCGCATTGCCGATTTTGCCCAGCGGGAGGGCCTGCACGCCCACGCCCGCAGTGTGACGATTCGATACGAATAAACCTCTCAGGCGCTTTGCGCCAGCCGTTCCCCTTTCGGCACTTCCGTGCCACCTCCCCCGGCCGGGGAGTCTTTCCTATCAGGGGAGCCCTTGGCAAAGAGGTTTCGTTGCCAGTTGACGAGAACGCATTATCAGAAACGGAGGAACATCGAATGAGCCGTTTTCTTTCACCCCGCCTTGCCGCTGTCACCCCCTACACCCCGGGGGAGCAGCCGCAGGACCAGAAATACATCAAGCTCAACACCAACGAGAGCCCCTACCCGCCCTCCCCGGCGGTGCTGGATGCCGTGAACCGGGCCGAGGTGGAAAAGCTCCGCCTCTACTCCGACCCCGCCTGTGCCGCCCTGCTCCAGACCGCGGCAAAGCACTTTGGCCTGCAGCCGGATCAGATCATGCCCGGCAACGGCAGCGACGAGAACCTCTTCTTCGCGCTCCGGGCGTTCTGCGATGAGAGCCACCCGCTGGCCTATGCCGACATCACCTACGGCTGCTACGGCGTCTGGTGCGGGCTGCTCCACATCCCCAGCGATATCGTTCCCCTGAAAGAGGATTTCACCCTGGACCCGGCGGATTACTACGGCCGGAACGAGACCATCGTCATTGCCAACCCCAATGCCCCCACGGGTCTGGCCTTGCCCCGCGGTGCCATTGAGGGCATCCTGAAAGCCAACCCCAACAATGTGGTCATTGTGGACGAGGCCTATGTGGATTTTGGCGGGGAGAGCTGCGTGCCCCTCATCGACCAGTACGAGAACCTGCTGGTGATCCAGACGTTCTCCAAATCCCGCCAGCTGGCGGGTGCCCGGCTGGGCCTGGCCATGGGCAATGCAAAGCTCATTGCAGACCTGAATCGGGTCAAGTTCAGCCTGAACCCCTACAATATCAACCGGCTGACCCTGAAAGCCGGTGAGGCCGCGCTGAACGATACCGCCTATTTCGACAAGACCCGCGCGGCCATCATCGAGACCCGTGCCTGGACGAAACAGCAGCTGGAAGCGCGGGGCTTCACCTGCCTGGACAGCCGCTCCAACTTCCTGTTTGCCAGCACGGAGCGGAAAAACGGGGCGGAACTTTACAAAAAGTTGAAAGAAAAGGGCGTGCTGGTGCGGCATTTCGATGCCCCGCGCATTGCCAACTGGCTGCGCGTCACCATTGGCACGCCGGAGGAAATGCAGGCGCTGCTGGCAGCTCTTGACAAGATTTTGGAGGAATGAGCCATGCGGGAAGTGACCATCGAACGGAACACCAACGAGACGCAGATCGAGCTGACCCTCAATCTGGACGGCGCGGGCCGCTATCAGGTGGACACGGGCTGCGGCTTTCTGAACCACATGCTGGAGCTGTTTGCCCGGCATGGCCGCTTTGACCTCGTCCTCACCTGCCACGGCGATGTGGAGGTGGACTACCACCACACCACCGAGGACATCGGCATTGCACTGGGGCAGGCTTTTGCCAAGGCTCTGGGCGATATGCGGGGCATCCGCCGCTACGGCAGCTTCACTCTGCCCATGGACGAAGCCTCATCCTCTGCGCGGTGGATATCTCCGGCCGCTGCACCCTCAACTGGGATGTGCACTGCAAGACGGAAAAAGTAGGCGATTTTGACGTGGAGTGCGTGCAGGAGTTCTGGCTGGGCTTTGCGCGCAACCTGCCTGCTACCGTCCACTTTGTACAATTTGCAGGCGAAAATACCCACCATATTCTCGAAGCCTGCTTCAAGGGTGCGGGCCGCGCGCTGGCCGAGGCCGTCCGCATCGACGCTGCCCACCGGGATGAGATCCCCTCCACGAAAGGACTGCTGGTATGATCGCAATGGTTGATTATGGCGTGGGCAATCTGTTCAGCCTCAAATCCAGCCTGGCCCATCTGGGGCTGGAAGCGGTGGTCACGGCAGACCCCGCCCGGCTCCGGGCGGCTGACCGGATCATCCTGCCCGGCGTGGGAGCCTTTGGCGACGCCATGGAGAAACTCACCGCCACGGGCCTTGTGCCGGTAATAAAAGAAGAGGCCCGGAAAAAGCCCCTGCTGGGCATCTGCCTGGGGATGCAGCTGCTGTTTGAGAAGAGCTATGAATACGGCGAGCACCAAGGCCTCGGCTTTGTCCAAGGCGAGGTCTGCCCGCTGGAGCCGGACCTGAAAGACCCGGCGCTGAAAGTACCCCAGATCGGCTGGAACGCCCTCCACATCCTCCGGGACGACCCGCTTTTCCAATATATCCAGGAGGGCGAGTACGTCTATTACGTCCACAGCTATTACGGCAAACACTGTACCGCCAGTACGTTGGCCGTCAGTGATTACTCCATCCCGGTCACGGGCGTGGTGCGGGCGGGCAAGGTGTACGGCACGCAGTTCCACCCGGAGAAGAGCGGCGACACCGGGCTGCGGATCTTAAAGGCGTTTGCAGAATTGTGAGGAAATATCATGAAACTCTATCCCGCCATTGACCTGCGGAACGGGCAGGTCGTCCGCCTGACCCAGGGCGATTACGATAAAATGACCGTCTACGGCACCGACCCCTGCGCCCAGGCGCGGCAGTTTGTGGCCGCAGGGGCAAAATACCTCCACGTTGTCGATCTGGACGGCGCAAAAGACGGTACCCTCTCCAACTATGACACCATTGCCGCACTGGCAAAGCAGGGCGGCCTGTACATCGAGGTGGGCGGCGGCATCCGCACCGAGGAGCGGATCGAAAAATATCTCTCCCTCGGCGTGGGGCGCTGCATCCTGGGCAGCGTGGCCGTGACGGATTTTGAGTTCACGGTCCGGATGCTGCAAAAGTACGGCGATCAGATCGCGGTGGGCGTGGACGCCAAAGATGGCTTTGTTGCCATCCACGGCTGGAAAGAGGTCAGCGCCGAAAAGGGCGTGGACTTCTGCAAGCGGCTGGCGGCAGCGGGCTGCAAAGCCATCATCTACACGGATATTGCCTGCGACGGCGCCATGCAGGGCACCAATCTGGCCCTCTACCGCCAGCTCTCGGCCGAGGTGCCGGGGGTGGAGTTCACGGCCAGCGGCGGCATTTCCTCGGAGGCAGAGCTGCTGGAGCTGGAGCGGATGGGGGTGGCGGCCGCCATCCTGGGCAAGAGCCTCTACACCGGGGCGCTGGACCTTGCCCGCTGCGTACAGCTGGTACAGAAATAAACGAAAGGGAAACGCAAGATGATCACAAAACGCATCATTCCCTGTCTGGATGTCCGGAATGGCCGGGTGGTCAAGGGCACCAACTTTGAGGGCATCAAGGATGTGGCCGACCCGGTGGAAATGGCCCGGCGCTACAACGCTGCCGGGGCCGATGAGCTGGTGTTCTACGACATCACGGCCAGTTTTGAGGGCCGCGCCCTCTTCACGGAGATTCTGACCCGGGTGGCCAGCGAGATCTTCATCCCCCTGACGGTGGGCGGCGGCATCAACACGCTGGAAGATTTTGACCGGGTGCTCAAGTGCGGGGCCGATAAAGTCAGCGTCAACTCGGGAGCCCTCAAGAACCCAAACCTCATTCCGGCGGCGGCCCAGCGGTACGGCAACCAGTGCGTCGTCCTCTCGGCAGACGTCAAGCGGGTGGACGGCCAGTTCCGCGTTTTTGCCAAGGGCGGGCGCGAAGATACGGGCCGGGACGCGCTGGACTGGATCGCCTGGGCCGTGGACCACGGCGCGGGCGAAGTCTGCCTCAACAGCATTGACACGGACGGTGTCCGCAATGGATTTGATCTCGAGATGCTGGATGCCGTTGCCAGCCGGGTCAGCGTGCCCATCATCGCCAGCGGCGGCGCGGGCAAAAAAGAGGATTTTCTGGAGCTGTTCGGCCACAAGGGCATCGACGCGGGCCTGGCGGCGGGCATTTTCCACCAGAAGCTGCTCACCATCCGGGAGTTAAAGGAATACTTAAATAAAAATGGTGTGGAAATGCGGCTGTGAACCCCTTGCGTTTCCCATCGGAATCGGATAAACTATAGGTGTCCCCATTCGGGGCGGGAGTATTACCATGGAACTGAAATTTGATGAAAAAGGCCTGATCCCTGCCATCGTGCAGGACCACTACACCAAAGAGGTGCTCACCCTCGCGTACATGAACGCCGAGACCCTGGCGCTGACCATTGCGGAGGGCCGCACGGTCTTCTGGAGCCGGAGCCGTCAGGAGATCTGGCGCAAAGGCGAGACCAGCGGCAATGTGCAGCGGGTGGTGTCCATCACCGCCGACTGCGACGCGGACGCCTGGTGGTGGAAGTGGTAAAAGCGGGCCCCGCCTGCCACACCGGCGCGGAGAGCTGCTTCTTCAACGAAGTGTATGTCTCCCCGGAGCTCAAGCAGTTCAGCTGGCAGGGCCTGTACGACCTCATCAAGGGCCGCAAGACCAGCCCCAAGGAGGGCAGCTACACCACCTACCTGTTTGAGAAAGGCAAAGAGAAGATCCTCAAAAAGGTGGGCGAGGAGTGCACCGAGGTCATCATTGCGGGCGAAAAAGAAGACAACGCCGAGACCATTTATGAGATCAGCGACCTGGCTTACCATGTGCTGGTACTGATGGTGCAGGCGGGCATCACGGTGGAGGATATCACCCGTGAGCTGGAAAAACGACACGTTATTGACCACAAGGTCAAACAGGAAAGGATGCAGTGAGTTCACTATGGCAGATTTCAAGAAGTCCAGTGTACATTGTCACTCGACGATGTGCGACGGCAAAAACACCTTGCAGGAGATGGCCAGCGCGGCCTGCGCGCAGGGCCTGACCACATTGGGCTTCACGGGCCATAGCTATACCCAGCGTGACCGCGAATACTGCATGAGCCCCAGCCGTACCGCCCAGTACAAGGCCACCATTGCCAAGCTCAAGACCGAGTATAAGGGCAAGGTGGATATCCTCTGCGGCATCGAGTGGGACATCCTCAGCGAGGACAAGCGCGCCGGCTATGATTACTGGATCGGCAGCGCGCACCACCTGTACGGCAAGAACACGGGCAAGTATTATGAGATCGACTTCCGCCCGCAGGACCTGCACGACTGTATTTACGATGATTTTGACGGCGACCCGCTGGCCGCTGTGGAAGCTACTTTGCCGAGGTGGAAAAGGTGGCGGCCATGAAGCCGGACATCCTGGCCCACATCGACCTCATCAAGAAGCTGAACGCCGAGGGCGAGTTCTTTGATGAAGAGTCTCCCCGCTACAAGGCAGCTGCCCTCAAGGCGCTGAACGCGGCCAAAGAGAATGGCTGCCTGCTGGAGGTCAACACCGGCGGCGTCTACCGCGGCTACCGCAAGGACTTCTACCCTGGCCCGTGGCTCCTGACCGAGTGGCACAAGATGGGCGGCAAGGTCATCATCACCTCCGACGCCCACGATACCGCCAGCTTGACCTTTGGCTTTGATGAGGCCGCTGAGGCGGTGAAAGCCGCAGGCTTTTCCAGCGTGGAGGTGCTCACCGTCAACGGCTTTGAGACCCAGGAGCTGTAAACAACAAGTAAAATGAGACAAGGCTGCTGTGCAACTGCATGGCAGCCCTGTTTTTGCGATCAATTTTGAGAGGCAGGAACCCTATGACCCAGACCATCCCCGCAAAGAAAAATTTCTTCAGCCAGAATGTGGACCTGATGAACGGCCCCATTTTCAAGAGCCTGTTCGTCTTCATGCTCCCCATTTTTGTTTCCAACCTGTTCCAGCAGCTGTATAATACCGTGGACACCATGATCGTGGGCAATGTGCTGGGCGACACGGCATTGGCCGCCATTGGCTCCTGCGGCTCGATCTACGAGCTTCTGGTCGGATTCGGCATTGGTATTGGCAACGGCCTTGCCATCGTTGCAGCGCGCTCCTACGGGGCCCAGGACGAGGACCTGCTCAAGAAGACCGTGGCAGGCTCTCTCGTCATCGGATTTTTGTCCTCCCTCTGCATCACGCTGGCAGGCCTTGTGGGCCTGCACCCGCTGCTGGTGCTGCTGGACACCCCGGCGGAGATCCTGGAAGAGGCCTACAGCTATATCATCATCATTGACGTGGGCGTGCTGGTCATGTTTGCGTACAACCTCTGTGCAGGCCTGCTCCGGGCCATCGGCAACAGTTTCATGCCGCTGGTCTTTCTGCTGATCTCCTCGGGCCTGAACGTGGCGCTGGACCTCGTGTTCATCGCCGTCGTCGGCATGGGGGTCAAGGGAGCGGCCGTGGCCACTGTCATTTCCCAGGGCGTTTCGGTGGTGCTCTGCATCTTCTATGTCCTCCGCAAGACCCGCGTGCTGGTGCCAGAGCGCAAGCACTTCCAGGTGGGCAGAAAGCTCTACTGGGACCTGTTCAGCCAGAGCATTTCCATGGGCCTCATGAGCAGCATCGTCTCGGCAGGCTCCGTGGTGCTGCAATATGGCATCAACGGGCTGGGTACGCTGGTCATCGCCGGACACACCGCCGCCCGGAAGATGTTCGCCTTTACGGATATGCCACTCATTGCCATGGCGAATGCGGGTTCCACGTTCGTCTCCCAGAACTACGGCGCAAACCACCCGGACCGTGTCCGCAAGGGGATGCGGGAAATTTACCTTTATTCTGTGGTGGTGGCCGTGCTGGCTGTTCTGTTGATGAACGTGGGCGCCGAGTGGATGATCAAGCTGATCTCCGGTTCCAGCGAGGCGGTGGTGCTGGAAAACGGCGCAAAATATCTGATCTGGAACGCTCCGTTCTACGCGGTGCTGGGTGTGCTGCTCTCCACCCGCTATGCCCTGCAGAGCCTGGGTCAGAAAGTGCTGCCCCTCTTCTCCAGCGTCATTGAGTTTGTGGGCAAGATCCTGTTCGTGCTGTTCTTCATCCCCCGCTTTGCCTACGATGCCGTCATCCTCTGCGAGCCCATCATCTGGTGCTTTATGACGGTGGAGCTGGTGCTGGTCTACCTGCACGACCCGTTTGTGTTCCCGAAAAAAGCGAAAAATTAAGAATAAAACGCAAGAAAAGCGCTGCCAATGGCAGCGCTTTTCTGTTACGAGGATCTGAATTTTACAGTGCCGAATACCCAAAACTGTTGACCAAGGCGTCAATGTGCTGGCCTGCCTTGCACAGGGGGCACTCGCGGGAGTCATAGCTGGCGTAATCGGGCAGGCTGGAGGGGTCAAAGATGGAAGTCACCGGGATGCCGGCGCACGCGGTGGTGGTGGCAAAGATGGCGGAAAGGCCGGCCACCGTGCCGCCGTAGTAGTTGACAGCCTCGACCGCGGCCTGCGCCGTGTAGCCGGTGGTGATGGAGGCGGCCAGGATGAGCACATGCTTGCCCTTGACCATGGGGGCCAGATTGTCACGCAGGATGATCTGGCTGCCGGTGGTGTACTCCGGGGTAATGACGTAGATGGTCTGGTGGGCGTTCATGTTGGAGAAGCCGTCTTTCGTCAGCTCGTTGGCCAGGCAGGTGCCGATGACCTGGGTGCGTCCAGGCAGAGGACGGTATCCACGATGGTGTTGTGCTGGTAGGCGGCCACCAGCTCTTTGGCCACGGCTTTGGCTTCGGACAGGCGGGCTTTCTGGGTGGTCACGTCGATGTAATAGTTGATATGGCTGTGGCTGGTGGCAAAATGGCCTTTGGCCACGCGCAGGAACAGACTGCTCTTATTGGTGGGAAGCTTTACCATATTGATCATAACTGCAACACTCCTGTTCTGATAAATGCGGCGCGGACGCCCTTGCCGAAAACACAAACAGCACAGCAGCTCTCCTGAGCCCGCCGCTGTGCTCCCCTCCGTTTTCATGCATCTATTGTAACAGCAAGCGGGCACTGTGCACAAGACACAAAACCACTAAAAATCCTACCGAAAACTTGAGCAGTATGACGTGAAAAGGGCGCAAAAAAGCCGCCCGGCAACGCCGGGCGGCAGAAAGCGCAAAAACTAAATTACTTAGCCATATTGCTGAGAATATACTCACCGGTCAATTTCCAAGTGGCACCATACTCAGTGTAGGGGTCGGCATCAGGCTGATAGAAGAAAGTAACGACGTCTTTTTCGCCCAGAGAGGAAACACCAGAAATAGTAATAGTGCCCTCAGCGGTCTTGTCTTTCTTCAACTGGGCATTGTAAAGCTCTTGACTAATCTTCAGATTGCTGAAATCAGAAGCATATTTCTTGGTGGTTTCTTTCCCGGAATCGTTGGTACTGGTAATACCGACATAGAAGCAAGAATTGTTGACACGCATCGGATTGCCGCGACCGCACTTAACGCTGAAATCAAAAGTAAGCGTGCGATCGGAAGCATTATAAGTTGCACCAGAAAGCGTGGACTGTGCCTGCAGGACGGTGATTTTGCCATACTCCGTACGGGTAGCTTTGTTATCATCCTTGGAGCAGCCAGTGAACATGCTGGAACCAGCCACGGCCACAGCAGCAACAGCGGTATATTTCAGGAAAGAGCGGCGAGAAAATGTTAAGGACATAATCGTTCCTCCTCGTATGTACAAATACAATTTTGCAAGTTTGCTCAAAAAGCATTACCTATAAAATAGGCGAAAACAAAGCAAATGTCAATGGTTTTGAAAATGTTTTTGTGAAACTTTTGGCCTTGCTCTGTCCAAAACTGACGAAATTTCGTCCCGCAAGATCAGGCTTTGGCCACATCGGAAGCGCTCAGACTGAAAGTGAGCGTCTTGTTGGTGACAAAGGTCGGGGTATAGGTGACCGTGATCTGCTGCCAGCCGGTGGGCACCATGCAGACCAGCTCAATGTAGCCGGAGCGCTGCGGGGGCAGGCTGGGGGCATCGGTAAAGGTCTCGGTGGTGCTGTCGTACAGGGAGATGTAAGCGCCGCTCTCCACGTCGGCACCATCGCAGACCACGGCAAAATCGGTGGTGGAAGCGGACAGAGCGTGGAAGTAAGGAGCCGTGTTGGCAGCCTTGGCGGCATCGGTATTCAGCGGGTAAGCGGCGTTGATCTCTGCAATGTTGGGGGCACCGATGTTGAACGTGACGCTGGAAGAGCGGTTGACGGCGGTGACCAGCACAGCCACATACTCATGGCCCGGGACATCGGGGGCGGAAGTCAGGGTAAAAACGCTGGTCAGCTGAACACCCAGATTGTTCCAGTTGCTGACCTTATCGCCGACTTTGACCTCGACAGAAGCATTGGAGCTGGACTGGCAGCCGCCCAGCAGAGCGGCCGTGCCCAGAGCGGCGGCAGAAGCACCGGTGCACTTGAGGAACGTACGGCGGGAAATTTTATTGGACATGGGAAATGCCTCCTTCTATTGAATGCAGATCATGAAACGCTTTTCTGATACTTCGTTTATAACATCTTTTGCACCAGGATGCAAGCATTTACGTCCAGAATTTACACTTGTTTCACAGGGAGCAACAAAAAACTCACGGCTCCGGGGTCAGGCCTTTGACATGGGTCTCGCTGGTCTTGACCAGGTTGAGCAGGCTGGGGGTGTACAGCGGGAACTCGCGGGTCAGGCTCTCGGTGGTCATGGCGAGGCTGGAGGGGTCCTTGACGCCCTCGCCGCCGTTGACATCCTCCCCGGCCAGCAGGGCCTCCACGTTGGATTCCGCCATCTTCATCACGGCGTCCGAGTAGCCGGGCCAGCGGCGGGCCTCCACGCCAAACAGGCTCTGGGCGTTGTGAGGCTCGGCAGAATAGAGCAGCCGGAACATCTTGGCCACAGCCATCATCAGGTAGCTGCTCACCTCGGTGGTCAGGGCCTTGCTGTGGCACTGGCCGATCTTGGCGTACAGCACGTTGAGGCTGTTGGAGATCAGTTTTTTGTTCATGGTGGGCAGCACGCTTCCGTGGTAGATGTTGTCTTTCATCTTATCGGGGTTGGGCAGGTCCTCGGCCGAGAGCATCATGCCGTTGCGCTCGGCAGAACGGCCCAGCAGATAATCACAGGAGACATTATAATAATCGGCCACTTTGACCACAAAGTCCAGGCCGCATTCGCGGATGCCTTTCTCGTAGTGGGAGAGCAGGGCCTGCGAGACACCCAGATCCTCCGCAGCCTGTTTCTGGGTGATGCCGCGCTCCTTGCGCAGAAGTTTGATGATACGGTTAAATTCCATGATGTTTTTGCTCCTCGATGATGAAATTGGAACATCCTTGATTTTTGGTTTACAGCACGTTGATTATACACAATGGAAAACGACTTGTAAAGCAAGAAAAGTGACGGAATTTTTTGTCGATTTTCGTCATTTTTATCAAAAAACTTGCCCCTCCCCCATATCTATGCTAAACTAGAGGACAGAAAGCATACATTTTGTGGCACGCGGCAAAACAGGATCTTGCCTGCGGGGCCAAAATTCAGGATAAATTGAGGTAGTTTACATGAAAACGTTCAAACTTCATCTCATCCGCCATGGCATAACCGAGGGCAACCTCAAGGGGCTGTACATCGGCAGCGGCACGGATATCCCTCTGTGCGACGAGGGCCGCGCCCAACTGCAGGAGCTGAAAGAGCGGTTCGAGTACCCGCAGGTGGATACCGTCTTCTCCTCCCCGCTGATGCGCTCTGTGGAGACGGCCAACATCCTCTTCCCCAACGCCACCCACCAGTTCTCGGTGCACGACCTGCGGGAGGCGGGCTTCGGCGTGTTTGAGAACCGCCCGGTGAAAGAGCTGGTCAAGGATGAGGACTTCAAAAAGTGGATCACCCCCGGCTCCGGCTTTGTGCCCGAGGGTGCCGAGCCCACCGAGCAGTTCCATGCCCGCTGTGCCGAGACCCTGCTCAAGCTGTTTGAGTACATGATCCGGATGGATGTCACCGAGGCCGCCTGCGTGACCCACGGCGGCGTCATCATGAGTATGCTGAGCCAGCGTGCCCTCCCCTCCCGCCACCCGGAGCAGTGGATGGCCGACCCCGGCTGCGGCTACACTGTCCAGACCGATGTTCAGCTCTGGATGCGGGACCGCCTGGTGGAGGCCATCGACATCGTGCCCTTTGGCTATGCCGATACCCTGCGGGGCCAGGCCGAGACCGAGGAAAACGAAGCGTTTGAATAACGTGGGATCATAAGTCTGCAAAATCTTTGCCGCCGGGCACAAAACTGCTGTCCGACGGCATTTTTGCGGCAAAGAACGAGAAATTCCGGGCAAAAGCCTTGACAGGGTGCCCGGAATTTACTATTGTATAAAGTGAAACTTTTCCCTTGCAAGGAGGAATCCCCCGATGTCTCAATCTTTGTCGCGTCGTTCGTTCCTGAAATGCGCCGGGTCGGGTGCGGTCAGTCTGGCTGCTGCCCTGCTCACGGGCGTTTCGGCGGCCGCGCTTGCGCCCTGCTATCAGGGCGAACCTGCCCTGCTGGACGGCAAAGCTGCCGTTGAGCTGCTGGGCTATGCCCCGGCCCCGGGTCTGGGCGGTGCGCTGATCTATCTCTCGGTGGAAAATCTCTCTGCAAAAACGCTGGCCGTGGGGGCCAGGCTACCTGCTCAGCCGGGAGGTCGCCACCACCGACGAGCTCTATACCCTGGGCGTGGGCCTCGCCGCCCGGTGCGACGGCAAGCCTGTCCGCTGCGGCAGCTTTGCAGCGCCCCTCTACGGTGAGAATGCGGCGGATGCCTCGGCGTTCACGCTGAACCTCTCCGCAGGCCGCGGAGCCATGCTCCACTGCTTCTGTGAGGTACCGGAAAATTGGGAGACGCTGGAGCTGACCTATCAGCCTGCCTTTGCGGCCAGCCAGCCCATGACGTTCGTGGTGCGCCGCGGTGCCGATGAAGTCCAGCTGGGCCCTGTGCCCGCTTCCCCTGCCGAAGTGGGCAGCGTGGTGGACCTGTAAAGATTCCAAGAAAAACAAATGCCTCCGCGTCAGACCGGCGCGGAGGCATTTTTGCATGTTTGAGATTATTGGATCAGATTTTCTCCGGCGGAGTTGGTCACGGTCAGCTCCTGCCCGGTCACGCTGGAAACGAGGGCCAGGTAGCTCCGCCCGGCGTTCAGGGTCAGCAGCTCGCCGTCGGCATCGTAAAACTGGAACGTGGTGTCGGTGCCCTGCGTCCAGGTGATGTACCACAGGTGCCCGCCGTTGAGCCAGACGCCGCCGCCCATGGAAAGATCATAGTCGAACGTCTGCTCGTCATCCCGCAGGGCGGAAGCGCTGAACAGGACGAGCAGGTTGTCAAAGGCTGCCTGCTGGCCGCTGTTGGCGTCCAGCTGCGGGGTGCCGTCGGCGTGGAGCATGTTGTAGGTGGCGCTCTCGGCGTCGTAGGCAAAGCCCGTGGCGTTCTGTTCGTCGAACTGGAGCCGGACATTGACGGCATCGGGGGCCGTGGCATCCGGGACTTTATTTTCCATGCTCTGGGGCAGCAGGGCCGGGATGGTCAGAGGCGTGTCCTCCCCGGAGGCGCTGTCCGCCGCCGCGGAAGCGGCCGTCGTCACCCGGGATTCGGTCAGCGTGGAGGAGATGTTCAGCGTTTCCAGCGCGCTGGAAAGGGCGCTGCCGCTGGTGTACCAGAGGGGCGCGTTGCTCCACCCTGCCGGGCAGGAAAAGGCGTTGCGGCCTGCTTCCAGTGCATCGACAGGCCGCAGAGAATAATAATCAAGATAATTCTGGTCGAACTGCCCGCCGCCGCGCTGGACGGGGATCACCTGCTGGCCTACCAGAAGCCGCCAGTATAAGTCTTCGCCGGCGGCCACCGGGCCCACCTGAGGCACAGCGTTCACAGAGGGATAGACCAGACAGAGCCGGGTGCTGCCCTGCAGCTCGGTGCGGGCTTCCAGCACCACGGAAGCGGTGGAAAGCCCCCACTGGGTGGTGCTGTCCGAGGCGTTCTCAATGCTCACCGCCACGGGGCGCTGGCCCGGCCAGAGCTGCTCCTGCCCGGTGAGCGGGTCGGTGGGAACAGGCTGCTCCGGGGCGGGATCGGATGGCAGGAGCGAACAGCCTGCCAGCAGGGCGGCACAGAGCCCGAGGCTGACAGCGGCCCGGAGCGCGGTTCCAATGCGTTTCATTCGCGTCTCCTTACGGTTGCAGGCATGACTGCCCTTACTGATAGTTGAAGCTGCTCCACTCATCATCGTCCACCAGAGCGAGGTAGGTCTTGCCGCGGTTGAGGGTCATTTCCTCGCCGCTGTCGGTGTAGAGCTTGAGCGGATGGGTGGGGTGCGGCTTCTCCCAGCGGCCGGTCTGGACGCCGCCGTGGGTAAACAGATAAGCCTGCCCGCCCTGAACGTACTGGACCTCCTGCACGTCGTGGGAGTCACCCGCATAGGCGGCAATGTTGGCAAAGCAGACCACCACATTGTCAAAGGTCAGCTGCTTGCCCGTCAGCTCGTCAATGGTGTCGCCATAGGCCTTTTTGGAGGGGTCGTACATGGAGAGCGAGTAGGTCTTGCTGCGGCTGCCGTAGACCAGCTCCGAGCGGTAGCTGTCCGAGTGGCTGATGTGGATCTTCTTGGCCGAGGGAGTGCCGCTCAGCTTGTTGACCTCGTCGGTGCGGTAATCCGCAAAGCGGAAGAACGTGCTCTCGTAAGGATATTGCAGGCTGATGCCCGCGTTGGAAGCGGCCTGCCGGATCTCCTTGCCGGAGGTGAACTCGGTGTGCTCGTAGGCCACGTTGCGGCCCCGGCTGTCCCGGTGGGCCACATGGGGGTGGATGGGCGTGTTGAAGTAATTCTTGCCGCCGATGTTTAGGCCAGAATATTGATATACATTGACAAACTGGGTGCAGAAGATGCTCTCGCCGTCGTGGTAATAGAGTGCCTGCCAGGGCATGAGCAGCTGCAGGAACTGGTCGCGGCCGGAGCGGAGCGGGCCCACCTCCGGGATGTCATTGGCATCGTGGAACAGCGCGCACAGGCGGGTGATACCGCCCTCTACCTTGCTCTCAATCAGGATGTCTGCCGAGCCGATGCCCCGCTGCGGGCGGGCATTCTGCCGCTCTGAGTTGGAGATGTTGTTGACCATCACGCCTACGATGCGGCCATTGGTGCGGTGGGCCTGTCCGGTCAGCACATCAGCGTCATAAACCGGCAGCGCGGCGGCTGCCTCGGACGACGCGGCCCCGGCCACGGACGATGCAGCCGCTTCACTGGAAGCCGCCACAGAGCCAGCCTCACTGGCGGCCGGTGCGTTGCCGTCCACCAGCTTTTTGATCCACCCGGACACGCCGCCGCCCAGCGCGGCGCTGCCCGCCCCGGAGCAGCCCGTCAGGGCCAGCAGCGCTGCCGCCATCCCCGAAAATCGAAGTACAGACCGACGAGAAATTTTCATTGCGGAAGACCTCCTGTAAAAGCGCTGAGCCGCCCGGCCCAGCGCGGTTGAGTGTAAATTTTGATTGATTTGATTGTACTGGTTCTTGTCCGGTTTGTAAAGAGGAAGTTCCGGCCAGCACCGGCCCACAGCCCGGCATGTCCTGCCCGCGGAAAAAGAAATGCGCTTTTTTGCACTTTACTCTTGCTTTTTTTGCCCGGGTGTGGTAATATAATTCGGCAATATGTTTTATTGCATGAATATGCGCTCGTAGCTCAGCCGGTAGAGCATCTGACTTTTAATCAGAGGGCCAGGGATTCGAGTTCCCTCGAGCGCACCAAAATCCCACGAAGAATCGTAAGATTCCTCGTGGGATTTTCTTTTTATACGCCATTTGCACGGTCTCTGCACGGTTTTTGCACGGTCCGCATTTTTCGTGTCAGATGGAGTAAGTCTGTGAATTACTCTGCAATTCGTGCTATTTTTTGCAATTCAGGTCAGCAAAGCCAAGTGGAGCTGCGCTTTTACAGAGGGGTCTGCGTCCTTCAGAAGTTCCACTAAGGCAGATACCGAGATGGTCGGTTCTGCTTCAACCGGGGCAGCCTGCACAAGTGTTGCTCCCGGCTTATAGAAGCCTTCCTCGAACTTTTTACCCAGCTTTTTGCGGGAATCCTGCTGGATGTGTGCATAGGTGTTGACCAGCAGATTGGCGCTGGCGTGGCCTGTTGTGCCTTGTACCGCTTTCACATCGCCGCCGGAGATCATCAGTTGATAGGTGGCACTGGAATGCCGCAGACCGTGAAACACAATGCGGGTGAACTCCGTGTGCTCGTCCTGCCACTTGATGAACTTCTTGCGGATGAGGATCGGCTCCACCGCCAGACCATTGGGCAAGCGCAGGAGCATCCCGCTGTTGCGGTATCTACCGTCCATGTCAGCTTCGTCCATTTCCAGACGCTTGAACCAGTGCTTCAGTTCCTCTTTCAGCACGGTTGTCATGAAGATGGTTCGGTTGGAAGATGCTGTTTTGGTCTTTTTGAGCACCAGCGTTGTGGTACTGCCCTCACGCTTATCCTCAAACTCCTGCAAGATGCAGCCCTTGCCCGTTTTTGCCAGCGATGCCTTCTGGACGCGCTGCATACACTTGTTGATGCGGAATGTGCCGGTGCCGTCCGCTCCCTCAAAATCAAGATCTTCCGGAGTCAGGCCAGCGACTTCGCCCTCACGCAGTGCGCCCACCAGTGTGAGGTGAACAGCCAGATGCAGAATCGGGTCTTCCATGCTGGCAAGTGCGGCCCACATCTCATCTGCATTCCAGATGGCGCGCTCCTGAATCGACTTTTTAGGGCTGTCCACCGGAACGGGGCTTTTGATGAGGATACCCCACTCCACCGCATACTGAAACGCTGTCCGCAGCAGGCGGTGTACCTCGTGGATGGTCGTGCCGGAGAGAAACCGCTGCTGTTGTTTTTCCGAGAGCGCCTGCTTTTTGCCCTCATAATACTGGCCGCAGGGCGTTTTGCTGAGAGTGGCATACAGGTCTTCCAGATGGTAAGGCTTGAGCTTTTGCATCTGCATATCGCCGATATACGGAATAATGAGATTCTGGACCGTTCCCAGATTGGATTGATAGGTGCAGGGTGCCCACTTGTGCTTGTTGCACTGCTTGGGAAGCCACTCCATCAAAAACTCTTTGACGGTGATGGTGGACGGAATCAGAAACGTTCCGTTTGCCAGTTCATGTTCGATTTGTTGCCTCCTCTTTCGTGGAAAAACTTTCCCATTTGTTGCAGTTTTTACCCTGATCGTCTTGGTAAGTATAGCGGACACCATAGGAGCTGCCGCGTTTCGTAATATATGCCATACGTTATCTCCTTTTCAAGCTGCCCGGAGCCACGCATCGAAACTGTCTTTCGGGATGCGGATGCTTCCGCCTACCCGCAGGACACGGAATTCGGTGGTGCTGTTGCACAGGTTATAAGCAGAGCGCAGGCTGATGGACAGCATCTGCGCAATTTCCTCCACCGTGTACACCAGTGTTGCGGCTTTCAGGCTGTCAGTCGGAGACTTGACGGCATTGGTTCGAGTGACCACTTCCATTGTATCGTTATTCGGAATAGTCTGCAAGATATTTTTCGTATAATCCAAAGATTTCACAATTTCGGTCGCAACAGGCCGAGATTTGTTCATAAGCAAAACCTCCATGTTTTATTTTTGATGTAAATTCAAAATCACCTGCTCACTCTGCGCATCCTGCACCTTTTGCGCACTGTGAGCAGGCTGAGCAGGGCTTTTTCAAGTTGATTCTTATTTTTTATCGCAATTTTCAAAAATAGTGCCTATCAAAATGGCATATTTGCGATATGCAGTTTGCGGATGTTGCTTGTGCATTAAAAACGCAAACTGCTATAATCCCACGGACTGGGAACATCAACGGGTAAAAACAGGTCAACGTCTACATTGTGAAAGCCCCGATTTGTGCCAATGCACTTATCATCATAGACAATGCCCAGACTTTTCTGATTATCTTTTAGATGGTGGATAAAGGTTGATGCTGCCAGCGGCTTTTCCAGGTTATCCAGACACCAGCGTTCATAGACTTTATAGAAATCCGTGGATTTGCACTTGGCCCCCTGCCGAATTTCAAAATAGCCCTCGGATTTGAGAAAGCCCAGGATATTGTTGCCCTGCTCCATTGCTTCTTTCAGATTCGCGGCGGTGCGTTCGCTGATGGTATTCAGCTTTACGATTTCAAATAAATTGTTGTTCTTGAAGATTTTCCTCCTTTACAGTTCCATGCCATGACTGCGCTTCTTCGGTTTGGTGCATGTCTGCTCACGCTGATTGATTTCTTCCTGCCTCTGATGCAGCTTTTGTAGAACAGACGGACGGGAATCCTCTTTGATTTGCTCCATGGCCGCTTTTTTCACTTCTGGGATATAGAAGAACTGCGTCCCTCTTGAAAGAAGGCTCTTGATTGCCCCAATGATATTTTTCCGCAGGCAGAGTATTTGTTCTTCTGCATATTTTCTGGTGCGGAAGTCTGCAATTCGTTTTGGTTCCATTAGCCATTCCAAATGTTGGTCAATTTCATTTACAGCTTCCTGTAATGCTTTGTTTAATCCAACATCGGAAACCGCAAGGACCGCTTGGTCATAAGAACCATTTACCGCATCATTAAACAAATCATTTACATCTACCCATTGCGAAAACAGTTCTTCTAATTCGTTCTCCTGGCTTTTAATTTTTTCATTGTTTTTCGAAATCTCTTCAGATTGCCTTATCGCCTGATTGAATAGTTCAGCATATTCATCTCGCTGGTTACGGCAGTCTTCCAGCAATCCGACGTATTGAATACTTTGTTCCTGCAGTTCTTTCTTTTGTTCTGCAATCCGTTCATTTTGCCTTTTCAGGATGTAGTCCTGCTTTTCCAGATAAGCCTGTCCGCCGTATTCCGGCACTTCATCCAGTTCCAGACTGTGGCGTTTGGCAATCTCAAACAGCATCGTGCGGCAGGCTGCATCAAATGTGATTTTGCGGTTGTTGTAGCGTCCAAGGGGCTTGTCTGGCTTTGGCAGTTCAAAGCCAAGTGCTTCCAACGCTTTTTCCTGCTGCGGAGCAATTTCACCATATTTATTCTCACAGTCGAACACATGGCGTTCGTGGATGTGCGGCGTTCCCTCATCCAGATGTAATGCCCAATCCAGAATGTGGACGTGTTTGCCGAAACGCTCGTGGAACTCGTCCATAAATTCTGTGGCGATTTGAAAAAGTTCTTTGGGCGAAGCGTGGCTCTCCAGCGTTCCAAGCTGATAGATGGTTTCTTCGGGACAGGTCTTTTTACTGGTAAGCAAATCTTCGATGCTGCGGTTTCGTTCCGTGTGGCGAATCTTGGCATTGCGCGCATTCTGCTTTTCAACAAAATCGGTGTAGTACAGTTTATAGTAGAGTTTTTCTACATCCTCAAAAGTTTCGCCTGAATCTTGTGACTGCGCGGCAGAACGGATGCCGTTGTAGCAATCCCAATCAATGTTTTGCTGGACACGTTCCGGGTCGATATGCTCGCTGTTGGCAATTTCAAAACTGCGGTCATTGTGCTTTGGGTTATAAGTGCCGTGCTTTCCGGCGCGGCCATTGTGTCGGGTAAGTTTCAGCGACCATTTCTCCTTTCTGGGGTCACACAGAGAGCGCCGTGCGCGGGGTAGGGGCAACGCGGTGCAGCGAAGCTGCAAATCTGCCGCCTGCTCTGCGCCAGATAATACCCAGTAGGATATGACGCAGGGCATCACATCCACTGGGCAAGGCTGCCGCCCTTGACCCGCGCAAAGATCTGCGATCTCTGCACTCTTGCGCCGAACAACCTGACAGACAAGACTTGTGAAGTCCTCTCTGCCGGCTTGCCCGGTTCTTCTTGGGTGTCGGTCTGCCCGCAAGCTGTTCCTGCCCGATTTCCTCCGGCGTATGGCTTCTTCTTGGTGCGCTCTTGTCGTGGCGGCACTTCTCCGAAAAAGCATATTAACTTGCAGCCGATCATGTTGTTGTCAAGGTACGATGTTGTTTTGTAAGAAGTTGTGGACTTTCCAAAATGCCAAGGGGTTCGTTTCTGAAAGTAGTCCCTACACCCTATACAAACTTAACAGGGTGTTTTTAAACGGGGGGCTTATGAAAATTTGGGAAATTTTCACTTTTTCAAACAACCTCCTATACCTATAACATTCTAAAAAGGGTGTTTGGCAACCTGATTTTCAAATTTTATTTGAACGCCTTCTTACTTCTTACACCAATATGAATCTATAGGGCCGCTTTGGAATACAATTTTGGACAAAAAGAAAAACGGCAAAGTTCGCAATAGAACCTTACCGTTTCTGGGAATGCTGCACAGCAGCACCGTATTATTTGTTTTGGTTTATTATTTCATAACTGCGTTCAGCAATGTCTGATAGTCACTCACCACATCGTATACCACGTTTTCATCGTTCAGTGCCTTGAAATGTGCACGGGCACAATCAATTTTAGCCTGTTCTACCGGGGTGATGTGATTGAGCTTCATGGAATCCAGTGTGCCTTTGGTTTCAGCAACAAAGTAGATGTGCTTGACTGTGCCTCATAGAACGCAATCGCCCAGTCGGGATTGTATTTTCCAACAGGTGTGGAAATATAGAACCCATCCGGCAGCTTTACATAGACTGCCACATCACGGTTCGTATCGAGGTCGGCGGCAAAATCACGCTCGTTGCTTGAATCGTAAATCAGATGGTCATACAGATGCCGCTGTACTTTCATGACGTTCGTACCGAGTTTTCCCTTCAAGGTCGGCTCAGTGAAAATGTCTGTATCGTAATGCTCATCCAGAATATTGTAAGTGATATGCTGGATGATGGCTGTTGCCTTTTCGTCATTGATAAGGGCAGCTGCTTTCAGAATGAACTCTTCCGGGTTGTCCTTGAACTGATCGAACACCGCTTTTTCAATGCCGACCAGAATCTGTACAATCGCCTTGCGGGTCAGCTTGGTTTCAGCCACCAGCTTGCCAATCAGGTCATACTTGACGCTCTGGCTGGCGTGAATTTTGGTCTGTGGGTCATATTTATGCTGATCCGCTTTTGCGAAAGCAGAGCCATCTAACAGAGAATCCTTGGATTTGATCTCCGTCATTTCACCGGATTCTACTTTGAAGTAAATCTTCGATACGTTCAGATTGCGGTTGAGCGAGCAAATGGATTTTTGCACCAGTTCATCCGTGTCAAAATCCACCACATAAACCGATTTCGGGCTGATTTTGTTCCAAAGGGCCTTGAACTCCGGCATAGCCAGCTTGTCCGGGTCAATTTTCAACTCCACATTGTTGGAACGTGCATTTTCAGGCAGCATGACCTTATCGCTGTAAACAGAATCCAACAAATCAATGACCGATGCTGCACAGCCTGCAACTTCTTCTGCCACCTGCACCGCATGGTTTGCATGGTCGGCATAGTACTTGTCCGTCAGCGCACCATGGCGGTCCACATAGCCATTCTGGACCAGATCAAAATAGATGGCGGCGGCGGTGTCAGTATCCAAGATCTGCTCGTTGCCGTTTGTATCCGTAAGAACTCTGCCAACAAACAAGGCTGCATCCACCTTTCTGGGGCGGTTCGCAACTGCTTCGGCCAGTTCGCTTTGCAGGCCTTTGGCGAAGCTGTCATAACTTTCGCTGGCAATGACAGTCAGGATATTGATGTTATGCACATCGTTGCCCAGAACATTCGCATCCATACGTTCGCCGTTCTGGTTGACGCACAGACGCAGGCCGCGGCCAACCTCCTGCCGTTTGCGGACTTCACTGCTGCTCTGTTTCAGGGTGCAGATCTGAAACACGTTCGGGTTATCCCATCCTTCCCGGAGGGCAGAGTGTGAGAAGATAAAGCGGACGGGGGAACGCTTGGGGTCCCGGTCAAGAAGAAGCTCCTTGTTTTTCATAATCAGGTCATAGGCACTGATGTCATTGGAGGTTTTCTCCCGCTTGTCATCGCCTGCAACCTGATTGACAAAATGGCCCTTCTTGTCCACCGAAAAATAACCCGCATGGGTATCGTGTGCAGAAATTGCTTTCAGGTAGCGGATGTAATCATCCTCGCCCAGCGAAAGCTGCATCTGGCCGACAATATCCTCGTACTCCTGCTCAAACATCTCTGCATAAATGCCGTTATAGGGCTGGCCTGCAGCATCATAGCACTTGTACTTGTCCACCTCGTCAATAAAGAACAGGCTCAGCACTTTAATGCCCTTGTGGAACAGCTGACGTTCCCGCTCAAGATGCGAAAGGATCGTTTCCCGAATCTGGATGCGGCGCAGCTGGTCCTCATCCACCTTGCCGACCACATCTCCGGCAAACAATCGGACACCATTCAGAAATTCAATGTGGTTGTCCCGGCCATCAATCTCTTTCACCACATAGCCATCCTTGTATTCGTCCAGATTGCCGGAATAGTCATAGAGGTTGAATTTCAGCCCAACGGTGCGCGTTACTTTGCGCAGGCCGGATTTTCCCTTGCAGTCGAACTGGATCGTTGCCGTAGGGTCTGCCTTGGAAAGATTGATGCTTTCCAGATAGACAAACCCATCCGTAGCGGTACTGCCGGATTCCGTAATGCCCTTAACCACGATTTTCTTGACCAGACGCTTATTATAGGCTTCCATTGCATCCAGCCGGTAGACCATGTTGTAGATGCTGTCTGCACGGTGGGTAGCCGAGTAGCGCAGGGTGATCATCGGGTTGAACTCTTTCATCCGCTCTTTGGTCTGCTTGCCCTCTACCGACTGCGGCTCATCAATAATCAGGATCGGGTTCGTCTTTGCAATAATGTCAATGGGCCGACGGGAACGGAACTCGTCCAGCTTCATATAAATACGGCGGGCATCTTTGCCTTTGGCATTGAACGCCTGCGAATTGATGATCATGACATTGATGGAACTATCCGAGGCAAAGCGGTCAATTTCCGTCAACTGTGCGGAGTTGTAGATAAAGAAGCGAATCTTCTTGCCGTACTCTTCTGCAAAGTGATCCTGTGTGACCTCAAACGATTTATACACGCCCTCACGGATGGCAACACTGGGCACGACCACGATAAACTTACTCCAGCCGTAATGCTTGTTCAGCTCATACATGGTCTTGATATAGGTGTAGGTTTTTCCGACACCTGTTTCCATCTCAATGGTAAGGTTATAGTGTCCCTCCAGCTGCTTAGATGGTTCAATCTGGTTGGTGCGCTGGATTTTTTGCAGGTGCTCCAGAATAATACTGTCGTTCAGCTCTGGTACAATCTGTTCATTCCGCCAGCCTGTGAAGCTTGTTTCCATATCAGTCTGGTAAATGCCGCTGCCGTTGTCGATGCGGTAATTCGTAGTCAGGTAGGGCTGACCCGCAAAGACGTCCACCACGGCTTTTGCGGCATCTGCCTGAAATTTCTGGTGTTTGAATTGAAGTTTCATCTGCTGTTCTCCCTCAAATCACCTTGACATCGGTATCCTGTGCATACAGCTTGAAAATCTCAAACACATTGATCTTCTCCGGGCTGCTGGCAAAGGAAGAATCCCGGAACACTGCACGGCGCGGCTTGCGCTTGGCGATTTCCTTGATAACATTTTCCGGCACATTGCTGTCAAAGCAGGCAATCAGGGCATCGGGAACATTCAGCGCAGCATCGCCGGGTGCGTAGGTATGGACAATGCAGTTGTCGATTTTCTCAGACCGATACGGCATGGACAGCGGCAGTCCCCAATCCAGCAGACAGCCAAACAGCAAATCAAGGTCGGTGCGGTCCTCCTTGATGTTGCTTTCCAGACCAGTTAGCATTGTCTGGGAGTATTCGTCAGCAGAATAATAAACATCTTTTACGCTGCTGGTGTCCAATTTGAACACACGGAATCCCACGTCGAGGGGGGGGGTAAGTATTGGCGGTATTACGTTCAGAAATGATATTATCTCCTGCCCTGCGGATACGCTCTTTGCCAATATCGCAAATGGTTTTATAGCCAGCTTTGTAGGCTTCGCTCTTTTCATCGCAAGGCTCAGGCAACTGCACCATAATAAACTTACGGTGGCCACTGTCTTCCGCGTTTAAGCGCATAACTGCGTGAGCAGACGTAGCAGAACCAGAGAAAAAATCAAGTATAATATCTGAGGGGGCAGTTATTTGTGAGACAAAACATTTTATAAGTTCACTAGGCTTGGGAAAATTAAAGATGCGTTGTTCAAACAGCGAGTCGATTTCAACCGTTCCCGAGCGAGTAAATAAGTTTTCCCCTACAACAGAAGAAAAGCCGGGAAGATTGCCAGAAAGTTCATTTAGGTATGTTTTCTTTCTTGGACGACCAGAAGGCTATCAGGCCATAGGATTTTATTTTCAGCAATCAACTTTGCCATAGTTTTACGGTCATACCGCCAACCCATTTTGGGGCGACCATAGTTAATTCCTGTTGCAGGATTTATCAAATCATAATGCAAATTTGGACGTTGTGATTCCGTTGCAATTCCTGCCATGTTTGCGCTTGCCCAAGCACCATTCGGGTCATTATCTGGGTTAGAATATCCTTCACCACTGCGCTCTTCTCCTTTAAATATTCTCACCCCAGAAAGTTTTGAATAAGCCAAAATATATTCGTGATCAACGGAAACACCATTTAAGTTTCTATTGTCCTTATTTTGACGACTTTTCCAAACAAATTGTGTTACGAAGTTCGATTCACCAAAAATTTCATCGCAAATTTTTCGCAGATTTCCAATTTCACCATCGTCCAATGAAATTAAAATCAGTCCATCATCGGTTAAAAGATTCCGTGCCAGCATCAGCCGGGAATACATCATGCTGCACCAGTCAGAGTGAAAACGTCCATTGCTGTCATTGTTCTTGAACAGCCGATTCTCGTCCTCGTCATACATCCCCATCTGACGGTTTTCTTCATCCTGCGAACGCATAAAATCGTCTGCATAGATAAAATCGTTGCCCGTATTATACGGAGGGTCAATGTAGATCATTTTGACCTTGCCCAGATAGCTCTCCTGCAACAGCTTGAGTACTTCCAGATTGTCACCCTCGATGTAGAGATTCTCGGTATCATCCCAGTTCTTGCTTTCTTCCGGGCAGGGGCGCAGGGTCTTGCGAATGGGCTTGTTGGCTTCCACAATGGATGCCTTTTTGCCCACCCATGTAACTCGTATGCTTCATCTCCGTCTACAACGTCCGGCGAGAGCATCTGCTTCAGCAGTTCAAAGTTGATACCACGCTTGTAAACCTTATGGTCGGGGGTACTCTTTTCCTCATCCAGCATTTCTGTGATGCAGTTGGGGAAGAGCGCGGCGATTTTATCAATGTTCTGGGCTGTCAGGTTGGGGGTCTGCATTTTCAGCTTGTCCATTCGGATTCTCACTTTCTGCTACGGGAAGAGTTTCACCAATATTTTTTTCTAAATTATCTTGGGGCTTTGAAAGTTCACCATGTTGAGCTTCAAGAATACGGAGGATGTTTTGATATTGCTCCTTGATTTCGGGAGAACTTAATGTTTGCACCAATTTTATGTAGTCTGGCATTTTTTGTGAGGCTTCTTCAATAGTCTTTGCCCATTCAGAATATTTGGACGATACTGCGTCTTGGGCAAGTAAAACTTGCAAATTTCGAACAGCAGGCGGAATTTCAGATTGCAACACAATATCGTGAAAAAGCTTCTCGTACGAAGAATTTGGCACATGGACGGATATTGCCGTAGCCGTTTCGTGGTCTCTAAGAGCTTGGTTTAGAGTGGAGTTAAAAGACTGTGTATCATTCGCTTCTTCTTTTTCTGGGGATTTAACAAGTTTGTTTAACTCGTCATCCAACTGGTCATTTATCTTTTTGATTACACCTAGTGCTGAAGTATAAGAAGCCGCATCCATATTATGTGCGTGCATAACATCGTTTCGATAATTTTTCACCCGAATAAAGTCGCTTCGCAGAACAGAAATGGTTTCATGGCCGATTAGAGAATCCCATACGGTGTTTTCAGAAAGATTATTGATAGTATTTATAAGCTCATCTCTTGTAAATTGCCATGATTTTTCATTGATGTTCTTTTTGACATCTTTTATAAATTGAGCATCTGTAAAAAGCAGTTCAAAAATCGTGCCAAGATCTTTGCTCTCTAACTCCTTGATATTTTGAGAAGCGGTAGCATCATGTTGCAAAGCACTTTTTAAGTATAAAAGTTTTCGTAGTTTTCTTTCAAACTCATTAAAGTACGGATAAAGAGATTTGTTGAAATAAGCCGCACTCTCGTTTGTCAAAATTGTCGGATTGAATTTTGATGTAATATAATCATTGGTTTTTGATAATGTTTTTGCGCTTTGAAGATTTTCACCGGAAACCTCATAGACTGCAATCCAACAAGTGGAATCTTCTATGTTTTGAATTGAACAGCGAACATTTTCTGGCTTGTAAGCTTCAATTTCTGCTTTGTGTGTATCTTCAACGAATAGATATTCCTGTTTCACCTATTTTGCCATTCCTTTCGCATTTCATCGACAGATTTTCCGAGAATTTTCGCTTCAAGATAATATGCCTTCCACTGCAAATCTTGGTACAGGTTTTCTTTTGATGCTTGCTGAATCGAAATCCCAGAAGGAATGTTTGCATGAAGCAGGTTCCAAACGGCAGTGTTTTCTGGGTGCTTTGCGTTTACTTCACAAATCTTTTGGCGAGCAGTATCTTCATTAAACGGAATTGTTTGCAAAATTCTCTGAATATCATCAATAGTTGACCGCATATCTGCTATTTCAGCAGCGGTATGAACCGATGAAAGATTGTTATCCATCTTATAACTCCTCCTTTGTAAGTTGTTCCAGATTCTTTTTTAGTTGTTTCAGTTCTACATTCATCTCTACCTGACGATTGAACTGCTTCTCTTTCCGAATCTTATTCTCCAATGCCGCAATCTGCTTTTGCAGTTTTTCACGTTCCGCAGAGCGTTGGATGTTCTCCGCAATGCTGTATGCGGCATTCCAGCCCTCACCCTGCAATCGGGCAATCTGCCGCACCAGTCCATCGTAAACCGCCTCTAAGCTCAGACCGCTTATCGCAAGGGACAATTCAGTTTCTGGCATCCAGTCTGTATGCAGATAGCGGCTTACCTTGGCACTGCTGTTCGCAGATGTATCTTTACAGCCAATCCAAGCCTGCACCTTATTCTCATAAGAAAGAACAAACAGAATGTGATAGGGGATTTCACTGTCGATTTGGCGCAGAACAGCTTCATCCAGTTTTGGTCCGGTCAGACACAGCTCGAAAATTTCGATCTCTGTCACCCGCTCTCCGGCAGTGAGATTCAAGGTGGACACTGCCAGCTTGTTGCGCCAGTAGATACAGCGCAGCTGGTCTGCAAACAATCGCTTGACTGTCGCTGGAACGGCAGCGTTTTCATAGAACTTCTGTTTCGGAATCCGTTTGTTAAACTCCGTGGAGGGTGGAAAGCCCAGCATTGATCTCACCTCTTATTGTACCACAAGGAAGCAAATCAGTTCAAAGTCATCCAGCCCGGAAATCGAAGAAAGCAGGGCCGTCGTACCGCCCATCTTGAACAGACTGTCAATGTCGCTCGCTTCCTTTGCATCCAGAATGGAATTGATGGCCTCGCTCAGCAATTCAGAATAGGCCGACATATTCTTTCCATCGTCCGTGGCCTGATTGAACTGTTGGCAAAGGCTCTGGTCGGGTTCGGTTTTGCCTTTGCAGAGCAACCGCAGACGATCCAGCAGCTCTTTCGGAGAAAGATAATCACAGACAGTCGAGCCATCCTGCCCAATATAAACCATGTAGAATGGATGCAGACGGTTTTGCTGATCCACATTGATCTCATTGTTGATGTTTTTCAGAACAAAGATCACACCCGGAGGTGCATCGGGCGTAGATGCAACAATTGCGTGCATCCCAAGCGGCGTATGCTCCACATCATCGTGTTTCTTCATATAGTCCAGCAAGTCCAGCCGGAACTCGTTCAATCCCAAGTCCATAATGGAAATGCCGCCCGACATTTCTTCCAGATCGACCACCTCGTTTTTCAGCCGTTTGAGCTGTGCACTGCGATATTCCAAATCGCCTTTTTCTTCCGGGCTGATGAGGTTATCATCCCCTGTGGAAGTCATGACCGTCAGCTTCATTCGGGTTTCCACGCGGCCTTTCAGGTTGATGTACTCATCCAAATCCACATCCGGCCAGAAGTTGACCAACTGGATGCAGCGATTCTGGCTTCCGATGCGGTCAATGCGGCCAAAACGCTGGATAATGCGCACAGGATTCCAGTGAATATCATAGTTGATCAGGTAATCACAGTCCTGCAAGTTCTGACCTTCGGAAATGCAGTCGGTGGCGATCAACAAATCAATATCCGCCTGATTCACGTTCGGCAGGCTGTCCCGCCGCTTAGAAATGGGCGAAAAGCAGGTGAGAACTGTATTCAGATCACCACTGAGTTTGGGAATGGTTGTTTTACCATCCACGCTGCCGGTGATTTCGGCAGTGTTCAGCCCAAACGCTTGCTTTACATAGCCGGAAATATTCTGATACAGATAGTCAGCAGTATCTGAAAACGCAGTAAAAATAATGATTTTCCGGTTGCCGGGATTGATGGGATGTCTTTGCTTTTCGTCAATCAGGCGCAGCAATTCTTGCAGCTTGGCATCGTATGCAGGGGTGATATCCTGCACCATCAGGGAAAGAAGCTCCAGATTTTCAGCATCCTTTTCCAGATCATGCAGCCACGAAACATGATCCATATCCGCAAGGTCAATCTTTACTTTGCGGCCGACTGTAAAAATGTCGTTGTTCTGGTCATCATCGTCCCAATCGGTTGCATCGGAAATGTCGTTCAGCTCCAGCACACGGCTGCCATTTTGATAGGAACGTACCGATTGCATGGTATCTTCAATCAGTTTACTGATTCGGTCAATCGTCAGCCGGAACGCATAAACAGAACTTTCCAGCCGTTTGAGCAGGTTAATGCTCATCAGACGGCGGATTCCCTCTTCACGGCCTGCCTGCGTCAGTCCCTTTCCATGCTGGCTGGGGTCGATGTATTTGGAGATCCGAGAGGACAGAATAAAGCTGGTTGGTGTGTAAATGTGCAGCGTCAGCGAATCCAGTACATTATAGATCTGTTGGTAGTTGATTGCATTATCAAGGCTTGTCAGGCATGGCTGCACAGAGATTGGCTTCAACCGTTCCGGGAAAGTACCAACATCAGAAATATTATAGTATTTTTCGATATGTCGGCGAGAACGTGCAATCGTCACACTGTCCAGCACCTCAAAGAAATCGAAGTCCAGCGCCGCAAGCAGCGCATTTGTGGTACGCTCTGTGACAGAAAGCTTGCTCCATGTATTGAAAGCCTTTTGCGCCTGCCGGAAAATTTCATCAATCGGAGACGAAGTATTCAGCTTTTCATTGATTTTTCCGGCATCTCCCTCATAGGCAAGCGCAAGCTGGTTTTTCAAATCCACAAAACGATTATTTACGGGTGTTGCCGAAAGCATCAGCACCTTGGTGCGCACCCCAGAACGAATCACGCGATTCATCAATTTTGTGTAGCGGTTTTCTTTCTCATCAGTAGAGGTATTACTGCCATTGCGGAAATTGTGGCTTTCGTCAATCACAACAAGGTCAAAGTTCCCCCAGTTAAGTGCAGCAAGGTCAATACCGTTAGAAGTTCCGCCGGAACGGCTCAAATCTGTATGGTACAACACACCGTAACGGAAACGGTCTTCTACCAGTGGATTGTTGACGTAGTTGCCTTTATAGATGTTCCAGTTTGCGGCCAACTTTTTGGGACAGAGTACCAAAACGGATTTGTTGCGATTTTCATAGTACTTGATTACAGCCAGTGCAGTGAACGTCTTGCCAAGGCCTACGCTGTCTGCAAGAATGCAGCCGTTATACTGTTCCAGCTTGTGGATAATAGCCAACGCTGCATCTCGCTGAAAGCCATAGAGCATATTCCAGATTTTACTCTGCTTGAAGCCTGTAGCTTCATTTGGGAGATTATCTTCTGACACATCCTCCAAAAATTCACTGAAAATATTGTAGAGGGTGAAGAAATAGATAAAGTCCGGGCTGTTTTCTCGATAAGCTGTGCTGATGCTTTGCAATACAATGTCTGTAACATCCTGAAGTCGGGAAGAATCATTCCAGATTTCATCAAACAGCGACAAAAAGTAACGGCCGTTTTCAAAGGCTTCGGTTCGCTGAACAGGGTAGTATGCGTTGTTTCCGCGTTCACAACCAAGGTCGACCGTTGTAAACCCACTGATTGGCATATAGGAACTTTCACCAACCGTCATGAAACCGGGCATTTGCTCTCCACTGACATTGGAACGAAATTTTACTTTCCGTCGCACCCAGTCGGCACATTCTTTCGCCAGTGCTTTTTGAGTGAGTTCATTCCGCAAGCGAACCTCAAATTCTGTGCCGTAAAGGCTCTTTTCGCGGGTCAATTTCGGAATATAGAACTTTCGCCGCTCTTTTGGCGTGTTTTCCTGCACAAAGGTCGGTGAAGTAAAAATAAAGCGAAGTTCCGCGATTTCTTCCAACTGTTTCTTTAATTCCTGATACGCATAAATGGAAAAACAGGCCGCAGCAATGGACACGCGGCTCCCTTTCTGCATAGTATCCTGTAAATCTTCCCGAACAGTATGGTTGATATTATCCAGAATTTTCATAGAAGAGTCCCCGCAATCGACTGACTAAAGCGAAAATTAACTTTCAACGACAAGATACAATAATTCATTTTAATGATACTCTAATCAGGTCGGAAAATCAATCGTTGCCCAGGCAGGAAAAGCTCAGCAGGCACGAAACAGATAAAAAGTTTTGAATTTGGCCTTCAAATAAGGTATAATGAATTTACAAACGCTAAAGATTAAGAAGCGAGCAGGTGATACCATGCCTTTCCCCCTCGACCATTACATTGAAGCCTCCCATGTCGATTACAAGGAACGTCTTGAAGAGAAAAAGCCGCGCAGCTGGCTGAAATCCGTGTCGGCGTTTGCCAACACCGAGGGCGGACACCTGATTTTTGGCGTAAAGAATGAGCCGCGCGAGGTCGTAGGATTGGAAAATCCGCAGGCTGTGGTAAGCAGATTGACGGAACTTATCAAAGTCCGCATTGACCCTACACCACGCTATCGGGTGCGGGAGGTCGAAATAGAGGGCAAGTCCTGCGTTGATTTGGAAGTACAGGACGGTCCGGCGTATCCATATTATTATGCCTTTGACGGTTCCCATACGGCCTATGTGCGGCATGGTGACCAGTCCGAAGAAGCCACTTCACGGGAACTGAACGAGCTGATCCTACAAGGTATGAACCAGACCTTTGATGCCCTGCCCAGTTCTTATCGAATGGGTGATGTCAGTTTTACACTGCTGGCCGCGACGTTTAAGACTCTGAAAAAAGAGGATTTCGACCTCGAAAAAGACTTGCCATCCGCAGGATTGGTAACAGATGATGGACAAATCACGAATGGCGGCCTGCTGCTTTGCGATCAGGGCGTTCTGAAACAATCCCGTATTTTCTGCACTCGCTGGAAAGGCAACTACAAGGGCAGCATTGAAGAAGATGCTCTGGATGACAAAGAATTTCAGGGTGCAAGTCTGATCACGCTACTGCAAAATGCGGAAGATTTTGTTCGCAACAACAGCAAAAACCCGTGGAGCATCCGTGGTATGACCCGCGAAGAACGCAGTGATTACCCGTATAAGGCCGTTCGTGAGGTGCTGGTCAATGCGCTGATCCATCGGAATTATCAGATTCTTGGTTCGGAGATTCATGTGGAAGTGTTCGATGATCGGCTGGAAATCACTTCACCGGGCGGCATGATGAATGGCCGCAGGGTGCAGGATATGGATATCCGGCATATTCCGTCTATGCGGCGCAATCAGGTGATCTCGGATGTGTTCTCACGGCTTGGCTTTATGGAGCGCCGTGGCAGCGGCATTGACCGCATCCTGAACTCTTATGTGGAAGTAGCCCAGAAGCCGACCTTCTACTCGGATTCGGATTTCTTTATCGTCACACTGCCGAATAGAAGTGTAGCGACTCCGGCACAGGTCAGTATGGAAAGTGTGGTAAGTGGTGCGGAAAGTGCGGAAACCTCTGCGGAAAGTGCGGAAACTTCTACAGTGCTCCACGGAATGAGTACGGATGCAGAAGTGAGTGAACTTTGCAAAAGGCTGGATAATACCAGGCTGACTGCAAGTACAAAAGAGCGGACGCTTGAACTTTTCAAGAGATATCGGTATCAATATCAGTTCCGCAGCATAAACGTTGCACAGCTATATGGCGTTCAGAAATCGCGTGCATCCTCTATTATCAAGAATCTTATCAAGCATGGATTGGTGACGTCACCAGAATATGGCGTATACCAATTTGTGAAGAAGTAACACCGCTATCAACAGGTGGTTTTTGAAAACCAAGCGGTGAAGCTGTTACAGCCCATGGAACGTCTTAATATAATTTGAATTATCATAATCGAAATTATATTAACCACTTGTGTGAGAATGCCCACTCCCCTGAGAACTCCTCAGACGAGTGGGCATTCTTCTTTCCGTGTATCAAATTTACCTTTGTGGTCACTCAAATCGCCACCAAGTCATGGATCAAAAATCATCATTTTTTATTTGTCCCAGAGTAAGTGCACGGTTTCTGCACTGTTTTTGCACGGTTTCAAGGAATGCAATGGGCACTCTGACTTGCAAAATACGACAAAGGGTGCAGAAATTGCCGGACAGAAAATCACGATGCTTTGCACAAAAATGACGCAAACTCGAAAGTTCCAAAATCAGAGTGTTCTGCCCGGTGGGCTCTTTTAATCAGAGGGCCAGGGATTCGAGTTCCCTCGAGCGCACCAAAGATAAACCCACGATTGACCGTTGAAAACGCGGTGCGAATCGTGGGTTTTTTCGTTTTTATATGCTAAAATCAAGCCGGAAAATGCGACAAAAACGCGACAAATCCAAAAATTCTTCAGGAGTAACTGCTTTGTCCGCTGGGGCGAGCGTCTGCTAACCATTTTTGATGTGAACTCACAAACGGTACAAGCGGAGTCTGGGCAACGGCGGTAAAAATTTTTCAAGCGAACATAAAAAGAGCGCTGCCACCCTGAACTACAAGATGGAGCGCTCTGAAATCTCAACCAATCGGAAGAGGTCGCAGACGACAACATTTTGGCGGTGTAAAATCGGCACTCGTAAATTGCTTACGCACGCTGAATTTGCATGGTTAAGATCGTCCCAGACCGACCTTATGCGGCAAATTTTGCACTGCGGTTTTACGATGATACGTCAATTCCAAAATCAGAAACACTACGCAGAATCTACACTTATATACAACATATTGCCATCTATATCGGTTCGGTTAGGGTGTCCCTAACCAATGAAAAGAGAAGCGATAGTCGTTAGGTGTTCGTGTGTTTCGTCCAGATCGGACCAGCTCAACAAAGCCAGCATCTACAAGCTCCTTGATGTATTTGCGGGCGGTTCGCTCTTTGATTCCAAGAGCTTTCATCTTGAGCGCGGGGAATTGAAAATCACGACTTCCAGCTGCTTCATTTGCGGCCAGAATGTACAGATATCGTGCTCCAACGCTCAAAGAGGTGAATTTTTTATCGAACAGGAGCGTGTTGCCGATTTGGACAAAGCGCTTCTCCCTGCAATCAGAGGATGCCGTCAGCCACCGCTTCAGTGGTTTGGAACTTTGACTTTTTGCCATTTAGACCTCCTTTCCTAATGGGGTGACAGGTGGCTCCGTTGGCGAGATCATAGCCTTGGGGAGACTCTTCGGTGGGAAATGGGCATTGAGAATTTGCATGTTGGCAGAAATTTCCTCTTTGAGAAGCTGTGCCTTTGCCAGAATCTCCTGTAGGTTCTTGACCTCCCGCGAAACGACGCAATCATGAATCACGTTGCGGACAGCAGCTTCCATAGCCTCGGTGAGCGAACCATAGGTAATGCCGTTCATAAGAGAACGACGGCCGCCCTTTTTGGTCTGGAGTGTTCCCAGAACGTAACCGCCTCTGCTGGGCTTCACGAAATAGTTCTCTACAATATGAATATGCCGCCGCAGGCGGACAGGTCCGCAAACATGGTGGGGTCAGCACACCGGCCAGCAGTTTGCCCACTCCGAACACAAGGAGCAGGATGACCACCTGGGGCAGCGGGATAGCGCAGATGGCTGCCCCAGCGTGGAGGCAAAGATCATGGCCGTGAAGCCGTCCAGCACGGCTTTGGACATCAGCAGTGAGGAATCGCCGGTGATGCCCTCGGTCAGGGTGCTGTACCAGCCGAAGCCGCTGCAGCAGAACAGGGCCACCGCCGAGATGGAGAGTGCGCACCAGCTTGTGGAAGAACTTGCTGGTCCATTGTTCCAGATGCAGGCTGTGGCCGATGGCGAAGCCACCAGGATGGCCAGCACCACGGCCGTCATGCCGGATGCCTTGATGATGGAATTGACGCCGATGGCGATGGAACAGAACCCGAACAAGGTGGGCAGGTTATCTTTCAGCCCCTGCGGCAAAATTTTCCCCAGTGCTGTTCCCAGTAGGCCGCCAAGCAGCATGGCGGTACAGTTCGTCAAAACTCCAATCGGAATACTGTCAAATCGGAAAATTCCAAACGCAATTGAGTCTGCATTCATTTATCGACACAGAAGATGCCCACCAGCATATGGCAAGAACCATAGGTCGGTGGGCATCGTATTCTTTATGAGGTGCGCTCAATCTTCCAGCCTGCCATAAAACCGGTGATTGATTTGTCATTGAGCTTTGTTTTGCCCGTCTGCACATTTTTGCACGGTCCACTTCAATAATATGCCCTGCATCCTCTCGATGCAGGGCCTCTCTTCATAAATCACTCTTTGCAAAGTTCTTCTGCCAAAACATTTCCACCAGCTTCGCCCCTATCCATCCGCAGCCGACGCCCACCAGTACACCGCCGATGATGTCCGTCGGGTAATGGACAAAGAGATACATCCGCGAGAAAGCGATCAGAACGCCCAGCGGCAGTGCAGCCAACGCCCACTGTTTCTTCCCGGCCAGCCAGAGAGCCGTCACCGAGGCGAAGGACGCAGCCGTATGGCCCGAAGGAAAGGAGAAATCGTCCGGGCGAGAGATGAGGAGCTGTACGTCCGCCAGAATATCACAGGGGCGGATGCGGGCCACCAGCGGCTTGAGAATGAGGTTGCAAAGAACGGCATCGACGAGGAGTGCCGCCGCCAGCACGCAGCCGACCCGCCGCGTCCTGCGGAAGACCAACAGCACCGCCGTCAGCGCGGCCCAGATGAAGCCGGCGTCTCCCAGATGGGTGAAAAAGAGCATCCCTGCATCCAAAATCTGGGTGCGCAGTCCCTGCAAAACCGTCAGAAGCATCAGTTCAACGTTCATAAAGCGCTCTCTTTCTCGTTTCGTTGTGTACAGGATACCAGAAGTTTATGAATAGGAAATCACAAAAAATTAAACAGTGGTTAAATCAGACTCACCCGCCAGTAGTTTCCCGATCTTTTCCGTCAGCTTTCGGTAATCGAGCGGCTTCAGGAAAATCTCGTCGATCAATCCCTCCTGCTGCATCTGCACGGCATCCTGCTCCACAAAGCCGGTCATCAGAATGGCAGCGAGGTTCGGGTTCTCGCTGCGCATCCGCTGGATGAGGGCAGTACCCTTATACTTGGGCATGGTGCCGTCCACAAGGGCCAGCTGCCAGCGGGTGGGCGACGCCAAAAAGGCGTCGAGGGCCTCTTCCGCATCGGTGAAAACATCCACCGTATAGCCGCTGCGAGTCAGGCGGCGCTTGAGGTAGCGGGCCACCCGCTCCTCGTCGTCTACCAGCAGGATGGGCTGTTTCCCACTGTTGAGCCGGACGGGCGCACCAGGCGCGGCAGGGCGTTCGGGAGCCACTGCCTGCGCTGTGACGGGCAGGTAGACCAGAAACTCGCTGCCCTCGCCCACCGTGCTGTGGGCCTCAATGAAGCCGCCGTGGCTGATAAGGATGTTCTGCACCACCGAAAGGCCGAGGCCAGTGCCCTCCCCTGCCGCCTTAGTGGTGAAGAAGGCATCAAAGATGTGGGCCAGCGTCTCGGAGGTCATGCCGCAGCCGGTATCCGCCACCCGCACCCGCACAAAGCCGCTGGCGACGGCGGGGTGATAGTTGGCAGGCAGGGCGTCGGCGGAGATCTTCTCCGCCTGCACGGTCAGGGTGCCGCCCTTGCCCTCCATGGCCTGCACAGCGTTGGAGCAGAGGTTGAGCAACACCTGATGCAGCTGGGTGGCGCTGCCGTAGACGGTGGCGTGGATATCCTTATACCCTTTTTCGAGCCGGATGTTGGAGGGCAGGATCATCGAGACCATCTTGGTGTCATCCTGCAAAACGGCTTCCAAATTCACGGGGCCGTAGGCGGTAGAGTCTGTCTCGCGGCGGCTGAAAGGCAGCAGCTGCTCCACGATCTCTTTCGCGCGGGTGCCCGCCTCGTAGATCTCGCTCATGTCATCGTAGTATTCGCTCTCGGGCCCCATCCGTTCCCGGATGAACTCCGAGTAGCCCAGAATGGGCGTGAGCAGGTTGTTGAACTCATGCACGATGCCGCTCGCCAGCGCGCCGATGGTCTGAAGTTTCTGGTAGTGGTACACCTGCTCGCGGCTCTGGTGCAGCTCTTTCAGGGTGTGGTTGATGTCCTTGAGGTAGGCGGCTTCCAGCTTCAAATTCTGCTGGTTTTTGCGCATGGCGTAAAAGCTGATGACGCACACGCCCAGCACAAAAAGGATGGCGGCCACCAGCATACCAAACTGGCCCACATTGCGGTCGATGAGGTTTTTGACGGTGGAGTAGGGCAGCACGGCCGAGACGTACCAGGCCGTGTTGTTGACGTTCATGCGGGAAAATGCCGCGATCTCATCCTCGGGCGGGGCGATGCCATTGGAGTAATCGCGGTAAATGGCCGTGCCCTCCTCCTGGCTGTACTGCCGTGTGAGCAGCTCGTTCAGACCCTTGTACTGGGGCAGAGTGTCCAGCCCCTGGATCTGCCGGAACGGATTGAACGTCAGCAGCTTCGCGTTGGGGTGCATGATGATGGTGCCTTTTTCGTTTTTGACGATGATGTCTCCCGTGTTCTCGATGTTCAGGGGCGCAAGATATTCCTCGTACACCTGTTCGAGGTCGATGACGATCACCACGGTGCCCAACGACTCGCTGCCATGAATGACGTCGTTCACCAACGTCAGGCCGTAGTGCTGGGGCGAGATGCGGAAGACCGAGCCAATGCCGCTGGTGTGGGCGGCGGCATACTCTTTCAGGTGCAGTAGGCTTTCGTCAAAGACTTCCAGGAAAGGATAATCGTTGTACTGGTACATCACGTCGCCGTTTTTGTCCAGCAGGTAAATGCGCTTGACGCCCCGCTTTTGGCTGAGCATATAGGAGACGATGTGTTCCCTCAGGGCGGTGTCACCGCCCGTCTCGTAGTAATTTTCAAACTCGGTGAGGAAGCCCGGCGAGCGGGTCAAAATTTCAATGTCCCGCAGCTGCCCGGAGATATAGAGGGAGAGCGTTTTGGAGACGGCGCGGGCCGTCACCAGCAGGTACTGCTGCTGTTGCTGCACCACCATGTCCGTATAGGCGGTGTAGGTGTTCACCACCGCAAAGGCCAGCACCCCAAGCACCGCCGTCAGCACCAGCCCAATTAGAAAATGGTGCACCCGCTTTGGAATCTGCTTTAATTTCTGCATTCTCGCCCCACCTCTTTCAAGCTTTATTATAGCGCAGCCGCCGGGCAGAGAAAAGCCCGATTATTTCGCGGCGTTTTTTTCTGCTGCCGGGCGCAGCTCTGCCTTGCAGGCCGGGCAGCAGCTGCCCTTGAACAGCGGGTACTTCATATCCAGCTTTTTGCCGCAGTGGGGGCAGCGGTAGCAGCTTTTCTCCAGCAGGTAAGCGCCCAGCAGCAGACACAGGCCGGTGATCCAGCTGCCCGCTGCAACAGCAAAGATGCCCACGAGAACGGCGGCGATACAGACGGGCTTAACATACTGGAGTGGGATACGCACTTTGAATTTCATAACAAAAACCTCCGAAAAAAGAGGAGGGCGAAGCCGTTGGAGAGATCGGCTTCGCCCCGGGTGGAAAGGTGAGTGAAGGAAAGGAGGTTCGAGTAATTACTTCGCGGCTGCTTCTTTGTTATGCTTCTTGAGCAGAGGCTTGTACACGGGGCTCAACAAAACAAGGATACAGATCAGGATGATGATCCCGGTGACGGGGCGGGTCAGGATATTGATGGTTGCTTCCATCAGGGTATCACCGGCCACGATGGTGTATGCGCGGCGGAGGTTGGACTCGCAGATGACGCCCAGAACCAGACCGAGGATCATGGCCGAGCTGTTGAACTTGCAGGTGGAGAAGACGAAGCCGATGAGGCCGGAGATGGCCATCAGGATAACGTCAACTGCCGTGTTCTTGGTAGAGTAAGCGCCGATGGTCGCCATCATGATGATGGTGGGGCCAAGGATGCTGTAGGGGATTTTCAGCACCTGCACGAAGATGCGGGCGATGATCATGGCTGCAAAGACCATGACGATGTTGGAGACAAACATGGAAGCAAATGTGGCCGACAGGAACTGGGGCTGATTGACCAGCAGCAGGGGGCCCATGGTAACGCCCTTGAGCACCAGAGCGCTCATCATAATGGCAGCCGCGTTGCCGCCGGGGATGCCCAGGCTCAGCAGGGGGACCATGGAGCCGCCGGTGGCGGCGTTGTTGCCTGACTCGGGAGCGGCGATGCCCTCCAGGCAGCCGGTACCGAACTTTTCAGGGTGCTTGGAGATCTTCTGCTCTTCCGAGTAGCAAAGGAACGAAGCGATGGTAGCGCCTGCACCGGGCAGGATGCCAATGACCGTGCCGAGGATGGAGCAGCGGGCGATGACACCCTTCAGGCTCCACATTTCTTTCAGGGTAGGCATTTTGGCAGACATATCCGCCTTGCCGTCCTTGCCGGTGACAGCTTTCAGCTTGGAAGGCTTGTTGGTCTGCTTGAGGACTTCGGTGACGGCGAAGAAGCCGATCATGACGGGGATCATTTCAATGCCGGAGGTGAGGAAACGGGTGCCGAAAGTCAAGCGGGGCACGCCCAGCAGGGGGTCCAGGCCGATACAGGCCAGCAGCAGACCCAGCAGGCCGGAGATGATGGTGCGGCAGACATTGCCTTCTTCCAGGCTTGTCAGGATGGACAGGCCCATGAAGGAGATGGCAAACAGTTCCGAGGGGCCAAAGCTCAGGGCAGCCTGGGTCAGCTGAGGGCTGAAGATCAGCATACACACGGCTGCGAACATGCCGCCGATGGCCGAGGCGATGAGCTGTACGCCCAGAGCTTTGCCGCTTCGCCGCGCTGTGCCATGGGGTAACCGTCATAAGTAGTCGGGGCGGAGGACGGGACGCCGGGGATCTTGAACAGGATGGCCGTCATGCCGCCGCCGGTGATGGATGCGCAGTAAATTGCAACAAGGAATGCGATGGCGCTGACAGCGTCCATCTTATAGGTGAAGGGGATGCCGAGGGTGACAGCCATGGTGGCCGAAACGCCGGGCAGAGCACCGAACAACGTGCCAAGGAAGACCGCGAAGATGATAAGGATGAACATCTTCGGGGCAAAAACGACCGACAGGCCGCTGGTTAACAAATCTAGCATTTCATGTCACCTCCTGTTAGAAACGCGGGACGAGCGACTCAACGAACAGGGCGAAGTTGCGTAGGGGGAGGATCTGTCCGCGAGGGAGCAGAACGCCCAGAAACACGGCGAAGCCGATGTACAGGATGATGGTGATGATGACGGAAGAGAGGATCAGCATGGGGATGTTCCGCTGGCCCAGCAGCAGGCCGTAGGCAAACAGGAACAGCAGGCAGGTGAGCATAAAACCCACCGGTTCATACATCAGCGCCATGACCACCACCAGCACCATGCCGAGGAAAAGCTTGCTCTTGACAAAGCGGCCGATGGCAGGAAAGAAATCCTGGAAGGCTGCCTCGATATCTTCTTTTTTATTGATCTTGAAGAAACGGATGACGTTGAACGCCAACGCGATGAGCATCAGCACCAGGATAGCCTGCGGCCACTGCTCGGCACCCAGCTCATTGACGGCCGAGTGGGGCATAGTGGTACTGACATTGACAAAGCAGAAGATGCCGCCCGCAATCAGCAGCAGATTGACGATCAGTTCCAGAGCCATAAAATCAACTCCTTTGCATTATTCTCAAAAAAGCGGGGAGGGTGAACTCCCCGCCGGATACGATTCTGTTTTCAGCCGTGGTCCTTTATCAGATCAGACCTGCACCCTTCAGGTAGTCTTCAAAGGTGGTGTACTCTTCGTCGATAAGCTGCTGGAACTCTTCAGCGTCGGCGTAGCCGGGACGGTCGAGGTAGCAGGCATTCTTCAGGAACTCCTGATAATCGGGGGTGTTCCATGCTTCTTTCAGGGCATCTGCCATGGCGTTTACGGCGGCATCGGGCGTATCGGTACGACAGAGGATGCCGCGCCAGGTACCAACGTAGGAGTCGATGCCCAGCTCGCCGGTGCACTCCAGATCGGGCAGGGTGGACATGCGATTTTCGGAAATGGAGATCAGCGGGACGATGTCGCCGGACTGGATGAGGCCCATGATCTCATCGGCACCGGTGATGTTGATGTTGATATGGCCGCCGACCATGGCACTGGACAGCTCAGAGCCGGAGCTGTAGTTGACGACCTTAACGTACTGCTCCACTTCGGTAATGTCACAGCCAAGGCCGCCTGCCAGGGTCTGCTTCAGAGCCACAGAGTCCGCGCCGGTAGCGGTCAACATGCCGCAGGTCAGTTCCTGGGGATGTGCCTTTGCGTAGTCCACGAACTCGGTGAAGTTGGAGTACTTGCCTTCCTGTGCCTTCTTGGAAGAGGCGATGATGTTGATGGAGTGGACCAGCTTTGCAACGGGGCGCAGCTCTTTCTTGAAATCCACGGGCAGGATCTTCTGCAGGTCCAGCATGATGTGGGACTGGGTGCCCAGAACGTAAGTATAACCGTCAGCGGGCTGCTTGCAGGTAAAGTCGATGCCGTTTGCGCCGCCTGCACCTTCGACGTTGACGATCTCAACAGGAACACCCAGGATGGGCTCCAGCACGGGCTGCAGGGGGCGCAGGGTGCCGTCAGCACCGCCGCCGACGCCCCAGGGGCAGACCAGCGTGACCTTGCGCTCCCAAGTCCAGTCGGAAGCAGCGGCCGATGCCGCAGCGGAACCGGCGGTGGACGAAGCGGCAGTAGACGAACCGGAACCGCCGCAGGCAGCCAGGCCCAGAGCAGCGGCAGAAACGCCAGCGGCCTTCAGAAAGTTGCGGCGGGTGATCATCTTTTTCATAATGTTTTCCTCCTTGTCTTTTGGACAACATTTTCAGGATCTGCAGGGGGTCTTTCCGTTCCGCCCCTGCTGTTGTTAGCTTTATTCTAGCAAAGATGCCTTAACTGTCCATCGTGCTCTTTCTTAAAATTTCGTAAGGTTCAGCAAAAAGTTTTTGCTAAAATCCACAAAAGTGCTATAATACACTTGAAAATAGGAGGAAGTGCAAGATGGAGCGTTCAAAAATCTTAGTCGTGGATGATGAAAAGCTGGTGCGGCGGATGATTGCCCGCGTGCTGGAAAGCGAGGGCATGTCCATTGTGGAAGCATCCAACGGGCTGGACGCCGTACAGATGGCCAAAGCCCAGCCCTTTGACCTCATCATCCTTGATATTATTATGGAGGGAATCGACGGTTTTCAGGTCATCCACCAGCTGCGAAGCGAGGGGATGCTGACGCCCGTATTCATTTTAAGCGGACGTCAGGCCGACAACGACAAGGTCTTTGCACTGGGCATCGGGGCCGATGACTATATCACCAAGCCCTTCTCACCCTCGGTGCTCTGCGCCAAGGTCAAAGCCTGCCTGCGTCGAATGAGTCTTTCCGCTCCCAGCAGCAGCGGCGTGCTCTCTGCCGGACCGTTCTGCTATTTCAGTGACGAGATGCGGCTATTGAAAAAAGGCATCGAAGTCCCTCTTTCCAGCAAGGAGAGCTTCCTGATGAAGTATTTCCTCACCAACCAGAACAAGGTGCTGACCAAAGAGCAGATCTACCGCAGCATCTGGGGCGACAATGTGGTAGACGACAACACCATTATGGTACATATCCGCCGCCTGCGCACGAAAATTGAGGATGACCCCAACAAGCCGCTTTATCTGCGCACAATCCGAGGCGTGGGATACCAGTTCGTGGCAGAATAGTTTATCAGACTTCCAGATCTGCGCAGCTGCTGCCAAGTGCTCCCGTGGTGTTCTCAATGGGGCGGTCCAGTGTTGCAGTGGAAATATTGATCTCATACCGCTGCTCTGTGCCCTGTTCGGTGCTGACAGTCCAAGTTTTGACCGTGGTGATGTGACCATAGGCAGCGGTGCTATAATAAAAACTATAAAGGTACAGGAGGCGATACCCCATGGCAAAAACAACCGCCGCACAACAGCGTGCAGTCCACAAATACGTCAAAAACAACTATGACCGTTTGGAGTTGTCCGTTCCCAAAGGAGAGAAAGAAGTAATTCAACAGGCCGCAAAACAGGCGGGGCAAAGCGTCAACGCCTATGTCTATGAGGCTGTCAAGCGCCGTATGGAGCAGGAGCAGGCCACAGTAGAAACAGCAGACCCGGGGGTAGAATAAAAAAGCTCCCTGCCCTTGATTTCAGAGCAGAGAGTTAGTTGTTCGTTCTCCCCAGACCAGATTGATTTCCCGAAAATATATACTTTCAACATTTTTCCACAATCTTTTCAACCGGCGAAATTGTGATACTGTTCGGGCGATACTACAGGGTAAAATATGCAACGTCACATCCGCTCGCCCCGTCAAAAGAAAGTGCGACAAAAATGCGACAACAAAGTGTGACTCGATAAAATGAGCTTTAACAAGAAAACACAAAAACAACGTATTATCTATATAAAACAGTATACAAATAGACATAAAAAGACACTTAAAGCCTCTCTTTTAATCAGAGGGCCAGGGATTCGAGTTCCCTCGAGCGCACCAAAAGACGACAAATCGTTTGAAGAAACGGTTTGTCGTCTTTTTTGTTTTATGCTGATGTTTTGGGTTTGTACCTATGATTTCATATCAGATATTAGAGGTCAGAAGTACAGTTTGGCTGGACGGCTTAATATAATTTGAATTATCATAATTGAAATTATATTATCGCACAAAAAATGCCCACTCCCCTGAGAATCTCAGACGAGTGGGCGCTATTTTATAAATCTCTCAGTGGTGGCAACCGCCGCCGCAGCCATGCTCACCGCGGCGATGGCCCGCTTCACGCCTGTTTTTCGCGCGGAGCCAGCAGGGAGTCGATGGCTTTCACCAGTGCTTTGCCCCGGCGGCCCAGGAGCTTGGGCAGCAGAATCCGGGCCATGGCCCAGACACCGGCAAAGTTGTACAGAATGATGCCCAGCGTGATGAGGCCGGTCCAGAGGCCGTAGAGAGGCACCTCGGCCAGCAGGACAAGAGCCTCTCCGGCCAACACTGCAAAGTTGAGCAGGACGCGGGCGGGGTGGATGCTCATGCCGATCATGTTGTGGGCGTCGATGGCGCGGAGGGTGAACACCACGCCCAGCCCTAAGAACGAGGCGTAGGTCGCGCCTACGGGCCCCACCACTTGATGAAAAAGTAGTTCATGATGCAGTTGCTCACGGCACCTGCCAGCATGGTCCAGAGGCTGTGGGTGGATTTTTTGTTGACGACGTAGACGCTGTTGAGGAACTGGTTGAAGCAGCTGCAGGTGGACGCCAGTGCCAGGAACGGCACAAAGTGCCAGGCGGTGTAGTAGTTGGACTTCATGATGTGCATGACCGGGCGGCAGAGCCAGATGATGCCCGCCGCGCAGCAGAACAGCACGCTGGAATAGGTGCGGAAGATCTTTGTAAAGAACTGGGCGCGGCCTTCCTCTTCCGTCACGGCGGAGAGCTGCCAGGCGTCGTAGAAGATCAGGCCCAGGGTGGTCAGGATGGTGGGCAGGAAGTAGCCGGTGGAGAGCAGGCCGCTCCAGGCGTCGCCGCTGTGGCCGTCGATGCCGTCGCACATCTCACGGACAAAGAACAGGTCCGATGCGTTGATGACCCAGAAGCTGATCTGGGCCGGGATCATGGGCAGGGAGAAGCGGAGCATCTGCTGCCAGAGGTTCTTGTTCAGGCCCTTGAGCTCCACATAGTTCCACAGCTTGCCGGTCAGGCAGAGGAAGAGGACGCTGACGAGGTCGCCGCTGATGATGGCCAGCAGGTAGCCGTTGGCACCCAGCTGGAAGCCCACCAGATAAAGGACGTAGAACATCAGGGTGGCAAAGGTGCAGAGGATGCCGTCGATGGCCACCAGCTTGTTCCACTGGCGGCTGCGCACAAACTGGGTGCAGAGGGTGCGCAGACAGCTCATGAGGATATAAAGGTAGATGAGCATACCGTACTGGGCCATATCAGGCAAAAACTGCACCACTGGCCAGAAGATCACCAACAGGCCGAAACCGGCCAGAATGGTGAGCAGGCCATTGGTGAACACCTGCTTTTCGCTGTTGCCCTTATCCAGACCGAACCGGATGATGGCGTTGGACATGCCCATGGAGACAAAGGGGATGAGCAGGTTGGCGTACTGGCTCAGGATCTTGGCCAGGCCCAGATCGGAGATCTCGGCCATGGCGTAGGTCAAAAACGGCTGGACGATCAGTGTCAGCAGCTTGGACGAAAAGCTGGAGATGGCAAAGATAAGGGTGTTGCCTGCCAGCTTGCTGTATTTATCGCTGGATTTCTGATTTTCGTTTGACATAGTTGTTATGATACTTTCTGCCCTCTATCGCAGGGCTCGCTCTTATTTTAGTAATTCCCGCCGGGCTTTCCAGTCCGGCAGCAGCTTTTCCACCTCGGCCCAGAACGCCCTGCCGTGGTTGGGCTGCAAAAAGTGGCAGTACTCATGTACTACCACATAAATTTGTGCCGCGGGCGGCATGTTGTACAGCTGCAATGCAAAGGTGATCTGCCGCTTTGCCATGGCGCAGACACCCCAGCGGCTGACCATGCTCCGCACCTTGATGGTGGGTTTCTGGCCGCCCAGCACCTCGGCAAAGGCCGGGTACACGGCGTCGCTCATGGCCGTAAAATAGGCCAGCGCCACCTCTTTGGGCGGCAGAGGCGTTTCCGTCTGGCGTTCGGCGCGGGCCAGCTGCCGGGCCTGCGCCTCGGCGATCCACTGGGCCTGCTCGGCCACAAAGCGGTCCGCCTGGGCCCAGTCCATCCGCAGGGGGATGCTGACGGCCACCGAGCCGTCCCGCCGGACCCGCAGGTTGAGCTTTTTCACCTTGCGGCGGGAGCACTCATACCAGATGCCGCCGGAGCACCGCAGCCGCGGTGCCGCTGTTCTGCCTGCCATGGGGTCAGGCGGCGCTCTCGGCGCGCTTGCCCAGCGGCAGCTGCGCCAGCACCACGGCGGTAAAGATCAGCGCGCAGCCGATGCCCTCCCGCGCCGAGAGGCTCTGGTGCAGGATGAGCCAGCCGCCAATGGCGCTGAAGACGCTTTCCAGACACATGATGAGGCTGGCGATGGCGGGGTTCAGGTCTTTCTGGCCCAGAATTTGCAGCGTGTAGGCCACGCCGCTGGAAAAGACGCCGCAGAACACGATGGGCCAGGCGTTGGCCGCAAAATCGGCCAGGGTGGGCGTCTCAAACAGGAACGCGGCAAGGGTGCTCTCGATGGCCGTGACCAGGAACTCCAGCAGACTCAGGCGGACACCGTCCACCAGCGGGGAGTAGTGGTCCACCGCCATGATCTGGAAGCTGAACAGCACGGCGCAGCCCAGCAGCAGCCAGTCGCTGAGCTCAATGCTGCCAAAGCCGTTTTTCATGCAGAGCAGGTAGAGCCCGGCCACTGCGATGACCATGCTCACCCAGAGCCGCGCGCTGTTCCGCCGCCCCAGTGCCAGCCCGAACACCGGCACCAGCACCACATACATGGCAGTGAGGAAACCGGCCTTGGCCGTGGAGGGGTTGAGGATGATGCCCATTTGCTGGGCTGCCGAGGCAAGGAAGAGGAACGTGCCGCAGACGACGCCTGCGGTCAGCAGGGTCTTGCGGTCCTCTTTGGCCTTGGGCCAGCCGTAGGGGGCACCTGCCCGGCGGTGGAGCGCGTCAAACACATACATGGTGGGAATCAGCACCAGCACAGCCAGCCAGCTGCGCCCGGCCAGGAACGAATAGGCTCCCATGCCGGAGCCGGAGCTCTGTGCCACGAACGCGAAGCCCCAGATAAAGGAGCAGAGCATCAGCAGCAGTGAATTTTTGGTCTGTGTCGTCATCCAGCGATGCCCTCCACTTTCAGTCCGCCGTAGAGGTAATACCGGCTGGAATCGTAGGAGATGGTGAGCCGGTAGCTGGCGGCCGGGTCCAGCCCGCCGATGGAGCAGCGGTAGTTCTGGCCGTCTGTCTTGATATAATAGGTGCTGCCGTCCACATACTGGGCGCCGCCATCCACCTTGCGCCAGAGGGCGATTTTATACTTCTGGGTTCCCTCGGCGGTGCCGTAGCCTGTGATGGTGATGACGCCGTTGGGGGCCGTGAAGTAATCGGTCTGGCGGCTCCAGATGCCGTTGAAGACGATGTTCAGGCAGCTGTTGACGGCTGCCGCGGCATACTTGGCCGAGGGGTCGCCGATGCCCTCCAGGCTGAGGGGGTCGCTGGTGGGCTCTGCCCACTGGGTGGTATCTTCTTCCTGCACGGTGTCGGCCTTGCCTGTGGCCTGGTCGATCACAGCGCCCAGCGTGTCCTTACAGCTGTTCAGCGCCAGCAGGACCACCAGCACGATCACCACCGGGATGATGACGCGTTTTGCGTTTTTCATAACTTTGTATCCTCAAAACATTTCGTGAAATTTCCGTCTTTTTATCATACCGCATTTTGGGCCGCGTTACAAGAGAAAGCCCCTGTTCCGCGTGGCTTTGGGTCGGTTTTCACCAAAATTTTGCCCGGGCTCAGGTGTTTGCCCGGGCCAGGGCCTCCCGCTCGGCGGCGGCCTGCTCCGGGGCGGCGCTCCCGAACAGGGAGCCGTACCGGTAGAGCGCCCAGCCGCCAGCGCCCTGGGCACGCAGGGTCTCCACCTGCTTTGCCAGCGCGCTGCCCGTGCTCCACTGGCTGGTGCTGTCCTCATTGGCACCGCCGTCTCCGGTGCCTACCCGGTAGGCACCCAGCCCGAAATAGAGGGCCACGTTCCCGCTCCGGGGCATGGCACACCACGCGGGCACGATGTTTTCAAAGGCAAAGCGGGTGCTGCCGGATTTTAACGTATAGCCAAAGCCCCAGTAGATCTGCGGGCAGAGGTAATCCACCACGGCGTCCTCCCCCTCAGCCGTCAGCCAGCTGGTCACATCGCTGTACTGTTCGGTGAGGTCGTTGTCCGGGTTGCCCTGAGGGCTGATACCGAACCGCAGGGTGGGGTCGGCGGCTTTCACGGCGTCGTGGGCCGCCTTGACAAGGGCGGTCACGTTGGCCCGCCGCCAGCTGCCCAGATCCCCTGCCCCGCTGGCCGCAAACCGGGCTGCATCCAGGGCCGGGTCCGTGGTGGGGTAGAAGTAATCGTCAAAGTGCACGCCGTCCACGGCGTAGTTCTGCACCAGCTCGGCTACCCCCTGCACGACATAATCCGCCGCCTCCGGGATGGCCGGGTTCAGGTAGGCACTGCCGTTGTCCGGGTTCTGCCACACCCATTCCGGGTGGGTGTTCATCAGGTTGTTTTCCGCAAGAGCGGCGGGCATGGAGGCCGAACCTTTCAGCCGGTAGGGGTTGATCCACGCTTCCACCGAGAGTCCCCGCCCATGGGCCTCGGTGAGGAGGACGTCCAGCGGGTCAAAGCCGGGGTCCTGCCCCTGCACGCCGGTGCAGAGGTGGCTCCACGGGAAAAGCTGACTGCGGTAGAGTGCGTCCCCAAAGGGCCGCACCTGTGCAATGACCGTGTTCAACCCAAGGGAGAGGCAGTTGTCCAGCAGCTGGGCCGCCCCGGCCCGGAACGCCTCTTCCGAGGAGAAATCCAACTCTGCCCATTCGAGATAGCTGACCCAGACAGCCCGCCACTCCCCGGCCGGGAGGACCGGACCAGGCGCTGTAGGCGTGGGGCCGGGTGCGTTCGGGGTAGAGCTGCCGCCTGTGTGCCCCGGCGGAGGAAGAACGCCCCCGCCGCGCAGGCTGAAACACCCAGCCCCGCCAGAAAGGCCCGGCGGCCAAAGCGGCGCCGGGCGCGGCGGGCAGGACGGCGGGGCCGTCGGCGCTGGGTCATACGGTCTCCTCCTGCCCCTTATACAGAGCCAGAGCAGCCCAGCCCCGGGCGCAGGCCAGCAGCACCCAGAGGATGTTGGTCCAGAAACTCATGGCAGACACGCCGCCGTAGACCGTCAGGAGCAGAAACAGCAGGTGGAGCGCTTCCGAGATGCCCACCAGCTGAAGCTGCCGCTGGATGGGCTTGCCGTGCTGGTATTCCACCAGCAGCAGGGCGGGCCAGGCCAGCGCCGAGCAGAGATAGCCCAGCCAGCCGTTGATCATATAGCTGAACAGGAGCAACAGAAAGACAAGAAAATAATTCCGCTTGTCCTTGGCGGGGGCACCCTTTTCCGCCGCCAGGAACAGCGCCGCAATGGCTGCCAGACAGAACGCGATCTGTTCCAGCAGGCCGAACGTCTGCCCGGCCAGCACAAAAAATCCGTTGAGCATGGACACCGCCGCCGAGGCCAGCAGGAAAAAATACCAGGTCTTGCGGGTGAAATTCAGTTTCATAAAGTTCCTCCTGCCTGCAAAAAGGCGCAGACTGCCTTTGAATTTAAGATTTTTCAAATATTATATCACAATTTCCGGCGGGTTGTGTTACAATAAGGAAAACTTGACCTGAAAATCACCTTGGGGAGGCGCACATGAACGCTGTTTTTTCCATTATCATCCTGATTGCCGTCATCGGGCTCATCATTTTCCTGCTCAGCCGCCGGGAGAACACCCGCCGCAGCCAGTACGGCCCCGCCGGGCTCAGCGAGTTCCGCACCGACCTGCCGCTGGACGACTGCTTTGACCGGCTGGACCAGCACAGCGAGGACGACGTTTTCGCCTATGAGTGCCGCCGGGAGAACGACGGCGGTTTCCTGCTCCACCTCACCCTCCATCAGCCCACAAAGCAGCCGCTGGATACCCTGTACACTCTCCGGCTGGATCCCGGGCGGCAGACCGTGGTGACGCTCATTTTTATCCGGGAAGCCTTTGGCTATAAAGAGCCGCTTTTCCCGCCCGCCATGCTGGACGAGTTCCTGCTGCAGAAGCTGGAAGCGCACCGCACCAAATAAAAAACGGAAAAACGCTTTTCATTTTTGCGTTTTTTTGTTATACTATCCGTTGTGGCAGTGCGCGGGCATTGCCGCAGCCGTAAGGGCCATTAGCTTAACGGTTAAAGCACGCGGCTCATAACCGCAGGAGTGGGGGTTCGAATCCCTCATGGCCCATATAAAAAGACACCCACTCGGGTGTCTTTTTTATATGGCGTCAGGACTGGAGCAATTCTTTCAGCTCCTCCGGGGTGTTTACGTTGCACACCACGGCATCGGGCAGGGATGTTCCCTCCAGAGAGATGGCCTGTCCGCCAACGGACTGGAACAGCCGCCCAACGCGGTGTTCCCCGGCGGCGAGGGCGGTGATGTGAACACCCTGGGGATCGTCTGTGCGCTGGTCTCCGCCTTTACCTATGGCGGCTACCTCATCGCCAACGGGAAAGGCCCCGCCAACGACCTGCTCATTGCCATTGATGGCAGCAAAAAGGCCAAAGCGCAGGGGAGTAACCTTTAAAAATCACAGTTCTTGAAAGCGCGGTGCAAAACAAGTTGCACTGCGCTTTTTTCTGTGCTAAACTGAACCTGTGCGGAAATGCTATCGTTGGAAATAGGAAAATAGCGTTTAAAAGCTAGAATAGGAAAAAGAAAATTTTATGGCCAATCAATATCGAGTCAAAACCGGCGTCAAGCTGTATACGCAGGTGCTGGAGCAGGTCAAAAGCATGATCGCGCAGGGCGTGTACAAAAAGGGGATCTGCTCCCCAGCGAGAAAGAGCTCATTGAGATGATGGGGGTCAGCCGCATCACGGTGCGCAAGGCCCTGCAGATCCTCGGCGAGGCAGGTGTCATCGAGACCCGCAAGGGCAAGGGCAGCTTTGTGGCAGTGGATGCCAGTGAGCTGGCCCCCGCCAGCATGGACCTGAAAAAGTACTGTGAATCGTTCGTTCAGGCTACCCAGGCCCGGCTGCTGCTGGAACCCGCCATTGCCCGGCAGGCCGCCCAGACCGCCACCCCGGAGGAACTGGAACAGCTGCGCAAGAATGTCCACACGGCCCTGCCGGTGGATCATTTCCACGATGTGTTGGTGGAAATGGCGCATAACCCGCTGGTGACGGACTGGATCCAGCAGAGCCACCGGCTGGAAACGGACCCCACCCTCTCGGCCCTCATCCCGCCGGCCCGGCAGCGGAGCATGTCCCCGCAACTGGAGGCACAGCACCAGAAAATTTATGAGGCGATCCGGGACCACAAGAGCGAGCACGCCTATTTCTACATGAAAGAGCACCTTGAATTCGTGTTGGAGAGCTATCAGGAATATTTCGCCATGTTTTATTGAGCAGCGTATCAAAAAGGCAGTGCCGCCCGGCACTGCCTTTTTGCGTGCTTATTTCTGGAACGCCTCGTCGGCCTGGAAATGCTTTTCAAACGCCGCAAACACGGCCTCCCGGGCTTCTTTTTCAAAGGCGAGGTAGCGGTCCAGCAGCTCTTCGCCCTGAGGGGTCAGGGTGCTGCCCGCCCGTTTGGTGCCGCCCTTCTGGGTGTCCAGCAGGGGGATGCCAAGGTCGGCCTCAGCGCTCTTGAGCAGCCGCCACGCCTTGGAGTAGGAGAGCCCCATCTGGGCGCAGGCGGCCCGCAGGGAGCTGCCCTGCCGCACCAGCATCATAATGGAGACGATGCCCTTGCCGAAATGTGGACTTGTATTATAAATTTGCAGCTTCATCATAACATGCTGCGGGCCCCGGGCCGTGCTTCCCGGGCGTTCCTGCGTCATCAAAACAGAGACACTTCCTTTCGGCTTTACCTGTATTTTCATCTCTTTTCACAAAGAGATTATACCATTATTGTTTCTTTGATACAATGGTTGATTTTTGCGGGGATTTCCATTATACTCTATAAAGAATATAACAAGCGAGGGTTCGCGCGAAAGGGAGCGTGTTTTTATGAAGCTGATGCGTACGGAGGATGCCATTGGGCAGGTGCTCTGCCACGATATCACCCAGATCATCCCGGGGGTCAAGAAAGGCCCGGTCTTCCAAAAAGGCCATATCATTGCCCCGGAGGACGTGCCTGTCCTGCTGAGCGTGGGCAAGGAGCATGTCTACATCTGGGAAAAAGATGACACCCGCTTCCATGAGAACGAGGCCGCGCGGATCCTGTGCGAGATGAGCCGGAACGACTACATGGACGCCAGCGAGCCCAGCGAGGGCAAAATTGAGCTGACGGCACAGGTGGACGGCCTGTTCACGCTGGACCGCCAGCGGCTCTACGCCGTGAACAGTCTGGGCGAAATGATGATCGCCACCCGGCACGCCGGCCCCGTGAAAAAGGGCGACAAGCTGGCTGGAATGCGGGTCATCCCGCTGGTCATTGAGAAAGAGAAGATGGCCGAGGCCCGCGAGACGGCGGGCAATACCCCGCTGCTGACCCTGACCCCCTACCGCGCCCTGAAAGTGGGCCTCGTCACCACGGGCAGTGAGGTCTACTATGGCCGCATTCAGGACCAGTTCACCCCGGTCATCAAGGCAAAGCTGGCCGAGTATGGGGCCGAAGTGACCCACCACGTTCTCCTGCCGGATGATCACGCGGCTGTGACCGAGAAGATCAAAGAATTTCTGGCCGACGGCGTGGACATGGTGCTCTGCACGGGCGGCATGAGCGTGGACCCTGACGACAAGACTCCGCTGGCCATCAAAAATGCAGGCGTGAATGTGGTCACTTATGGTGCCCCGGTGCTGCCCGGTGCCATGTTCCTGCTCAGTTATACGGACGATGGCCGCCCGGTCTGCGGCCTGCCCGGCTGTGTGATGTACGCCAAGCGGACGATTTTTGATTTGGTGCTGCCCTACCTGGCAGCCGGCGTGCCGGTGACCAGGGAGCAGATCGCCGCTTATGGCGAGGGCGGCCTCTGCCTGAACTGCAAGGTCTGTACCTGGCCCAACTGCGGTTTCGGAAAAGGAGTTTAAACGGAATGGACAATCATTTTACCCATGTGGACGCTGCGGGCAATGCCCGGATGGTGGATGTGGGCGAAAAAGCCGTCACCCACCGCACGGCCGTGGCCGTGGGCCGCGTCACCATGAGCCCGGAGTGCTTTGCGGCCGTGGCCGAGGGCCGCGCCAAAAAGGGCGATGTGCTGGGCGTGGCGCAGGTGGCTGGCATCATGGCCACCAAGCGCACCAGCGACCTGATCCCCCTCTGCCACACCCTGCTGCTGACCAAGAGCGCCGTGGAATTCACCCTCCACCCGGAGGAGCACAGTATCGAGGCGGAGTGCACCGTCCGGTGCGAGGGCCAGACCGGCGTGGAGATGGAGGCCCTGACCGGCGTTTCGGTGGCCCTGCTGACGGTCTACGATATGTGCAAGGCCATTGACAAGCGGATGACGCTGGGCGAGATCCATCTGGTGGAAAAGCACGGCGGCAAGAGCGGCGATTTTTATTTTGAGGAGCAAGAGCATTGAAAGATCATTTCGGGCGGAACATCAATTACCTGCGCCTGTCCATCACCGACCGCTGTAACCTGCGCTGCAAATATTGTATGCCCCACGGGGTGGAGTTCACGCCCCACGAGCAGATCTTGACCTACGAAGAATTCCTGCGCGTTGCGCGGGCGGCGGTGCATCTGGGCATTCCCCGCTTCAAGATCACGGGCGGGGAGCCGCTGGTGCGGAAAGGCGCCGTGGATTTCATCGCAGCCCTCAAGCGGCTGCCCGGCGTGGAGGAAGTGACCCTGACCACCAACGGTGTCCGGCTGGAGGAACTGGTCCCCGCCCTGAAAGAAGCCGGCGTGGACGGCGTGAACATCAGCCTGGACGCCGCCGACCCGGAAACGTTCCAAGCCATCACGGGCTTTGACCAGCTCGGGAACGTACTGGCCGGGCTGGACGCCAGTCTGGCGGCGGGGCTCCACACCAAAATCAACTTTGTGCTGCTGGCGGGCTGCGAGGGGCGGGTGCTCCCGGTGGCAAAGCTGGCCCAGAGCCGCCCGGTGGATGTGCGGTTCATCGAGGTCATGCCCATCGGCGCGGGGGCGGAGAGCCGCGGTCTTGCCCCGGCGGAGGCCCGCAAACTGCTGCTGGCCCAGTGGCCCGACCTGCACCCGGTGGACGAGCCGCGGTCTTGCCCCGGCGGAGGCCCGCAAACTGCTGCTGGCCCAGTGGCCCGACCTGCACCCGGTGGACGAGCACCGGGGCAACGGCCCGGCCCACTACGACG